>NZ_BOLU01000015.1:0-58204 GCF_016861825.1 Lacticaseibacillus sp. 866-1
TGAGCCTCTTCCAGAGGCGGTTAAAGTGGCAATCGCAGTAGGCCTTGAACGAAGTGAGGCCAGCGCCTTGAGACGCAGCCAGCAACAGGGGCTTATAGCCCCAGAGAAAACCACCCGTTCGACGGGTGGTTTTTATTGTGTTGTGGCGCCGGGCACGCTTGCGATAAGGCTGTTCAACTGTGTGAACTGCTGCGGGCGCAGATTTGGGCTAAGAATGTGTCACGAACTGTTTTATGGCTTATAATATAACTGTTGTCAATGTGTAAGCGCAAACAATATAAAACGTATCAGTTCACGCAGTGAGGCTGTTATAGGCCATTGACGATTCTGTCACCATCATCGTGGCGTCTGCCGCCGCAAGGGTGGCGTAAGCCGCAATGGCGACCGTGGTGCTAAGATGGGTCTAGGGAGCGGCAGGTCGGTTTGATTGGCTGCGGAAGTCAGCGGGAGACTTCAGGCGACTTTACTGCAAGCGTGACGCGATCATGGAGGCAGAGCAATGAGCATTGCAATCAGGTATTTTTCGAAGACCGGGAACACGGAAAAAGTGGCGCAGGAGCTTGGCGGGCACCTGAATGTTGAGGCGAAAAGCGTTGACATCCCGCTCGCCGGGCCGGTCGATCAGCTGTATTTGGGTGGTGCTATTCACATGGGCAGCATTGATAAGGAGCTGAAGGCGTTTGTGGCTCAGCTGGATCCGGCCCAGGTCAAGATGGTGACCATGTTTGGCACGTCTGGCGGTGTGATGTCGATTGGCCATGGCCTGGAAAAGGAGCTTAAAGCCAAGGGCCTGACTGTTTCCCAGGCCCGGCTGTTCCTGCATGGCCTGATGCCGAGCAAGAAGGCGCTCAGCGACGATGAAAAAGAAAAGATTGCCGCGTTTGCGCAGCAATCTTCCAAATAAGTCTAGATTGACTTTAACTGAGTTTGCTTCAACCAGGCGACAGGCGAGGAACTTTTCTCGCCTGTTTTGATTAGCCCTCAGTGTACGGGTGATCGGGATCGTCGTGCTTTTCTGGGGCACTGCTTTCAGCAGGCGCATCTGCGGCCTTTGGCGCCTCAGGTGCTGCCGGCGCTTTCGGTGCTGCAAACACGTCTGGGTTGATCCGCGAGTCCAAATTGTTTTGCGGTGCGGCACCATCATTGGGCAGCGGTTTGGACGGCAGCAGGGTGAGAATCAGAATCGACAGCGACACGGCCCATGACAGCAGGCTGGCGGCCGTTGAGTCTTTTGGCATCAGGTTGGTCGCGGCGTTGAGTGCCAGTTGAATCAGGTAGATCCACCACGGAATGCCCGCATCGCGGTAGCGGCGGATAACGATGGCGAGCGACGGGATCAGCACCGCCAGCGCAAAGACAATGACCAGCAGGAGGAAGACTACCAGGCCGATCCCCATGTGGCTAAAAATCCGCTCCGGGCTGAGGTGGTCAGGGTCGAGCCCGACCGCCGAGCCGACCACAGCGGCGATGAAGGCGATCATCGCGACAATACTCAGAATCGTCCCGAAGAGGATGGTCCACCAGTATTCACTGCGGCTTGAGCGCCCGGTAAAGTTGACGTAGTTGCCAAAAAAGGCCTTGATCGATGAAAACCCGGTGGCGCGGTAATAGCGATTGTGCGCCGTGGCTTGTTCTTGTGCGTTAGACTTGATTGCCATTTTTGCTCACTCCTTACCCAATTTTACTGAATCGTAGCATAACCCACAGCAGCGTGCAATCGCTGCCACCTAGGCGCCGTTCGTTTTGCGTGGGCATAAATGGTATACTAGAACGGATGGTGCGCTGACGCACCGCTGATTGGAGGCTGTTGCATGGACATTTTAACGTGGCGCGTGCTGCCGCCCCCATGGCGCAGAGCCAGTCGGACGCAGCTTAAGGTTTAAGGAGAGATAAATCATGACGCAAGCAATCGATTTACGTGCCGGCATGACGTTCGTGAAGGACGGCAAGCTGATCAAAGTTTTGGAAAGTAACCACCACAAGCCAGGCAAGGGCAACACCCTGATGCAGCTGAAGCTGTATGATGTGCGGTCCGGCTCGACTGTGCAGACGACCTACCGCCCGACGGAAAAAATCGAGCTGGCCGAACTGATCACCAAGCCCGCACAGTACCTGTACACGCAAGATGACACCGCCATCTTTATGGACATGGAAACTTACGAGCAGTACGAGATCCCGACGGAAAGCCTGGAATCGGAGCGCAAGTACCTGCTGGAAAACATGCAGGTCAATATCCAGTTCTACGGCACCGAAGTGATCGGGGTGACCCTGCCGAGCACGGTGAACCTCAAGGTCGTTGAGACCCAGCCTTCACTTAAAGGCGGCTCAGTCACCAACGGCGGCAAGCCTGCCACTATGGAAACCGGCCTGGTTGTGAACGTGCCAGACTTTGTTCAAGCCGGTGAAACCATCGTGGTCAGCACTCAAACGGGCAACTACGAGAAGCGCGCCTAATTATTTAGAAAGCACTGCTGCGGCAGTGCTTTTTTTGCGGGCGCAGGCGGTAAATTGGCAAGAGACGGGCAAAACTAAACTGCCCGCAACCGATTGATGAGCGGGCGATGAGAATCTAATCATTACTTCTAACAGGATTGTTAGGTTATCCGAGATGATTTCCCCGTATACTGGAAGAGCAATGGGGAAGGGCGGAAAACATTGAGAAGCGAACAAAAAACCAATCAGAAATGGGGACTGGCCCTAGGCAGTGTGGGTCTGCTAGTGGTCGTCATCGGCCTTTGGACGGCCTTTCGGGTCAACCGGCCGACTGCGCAGCACGATTCGGCCAGCGGGCAGGCCGCGGCGATTCTCAAGCAGCACCCGGGCAAACCAGTCAAGATCAAGCTGACGGCCGGGCGCGGGGCGTTTTTCCTGCCTGCTGGTGAGAAGACGGTTGCGCCGGCACTGAAACAGGCAGCATCAGCCGTACTGGCCGAGCAGCCGCAGGGGGCCAAGCAGAAAATGGTGATCGTCGCCACGGAGAAAAGCCAGGCGCCGCTGGGGCTGGTGTCCCTAGCAACGCATTTTGACAGCTTGTATACGCTGGGTCACCACGAGCATCACCAGCGTCTGCAGCGGCAGCTGACGGTGACCAAAGCCGGGAAGCTGGCCAAGATTGGCGACATTGTGGCTGACGACAACGCGCGGCGCGCCGTTAACTACGCGGCGCAGACGCACGTGGCGGAGACCAAGGCGCTGGATGAAGCGCAGCTGAGCGTCCTGATGCAACAGCCGCTACTGCACTCGCTTGAGGCGACAAATTTTACGCTGACGAAGGCGGGCATGACGATCAGGACAGCAGACGGTAAGCCGAGTGCCTCGGTCCCGTATCACAAACTCACACCTTACCTGAAAGGCGCGACGCCCCAGCCGCCGAGCGGCAAGTTGATCGCGTTGACCTTTGACGACGGGCCGAACCCCAAAACGACGCCGGCGATTTTGAAGACCCTAGCGGATGCTAAGGTCAAGGCCACCTTTTTTGAACTTGGGTCTGGCATCGCCGAATTTCCGGCGGTGGCCAAAAGCGTGAAAGCGGCGGGGCATGAGGTGGGCACGCACACCTACGATCACCCATTCTTGCCTAAACTAAGTGCGGCTCAAACGCTCGATGAGATTTACGGGAAAAACCTGTGGACCTACTACCATGTTTTCGGAACGCTGCCGCCGTTCATTCGGCCGCCGTTTGGGGCGATGTCCAAAGCTAACGGTGATCTGGTGGGGATGCCGGCGATTCAGTGGTCGGTCGACTCGCAGGACTGGAAATCGAAGAGCAAACCGGCAATTATCGCCCGCGTGCAGGCGACCGCTCAGCCGGGCGGCATCGTGCTGATGCATGACATTCAACCGGCCGAAGTCGAGGCCTTGCCAGTGGTGATTGCCAACCTGAAAAACCAGGGCTACCAGTTCGTGACGGTCAGCCAGCTGCTTGGTCAACGGCTCATGCCTGGCCATCAGTATTTCGGGCAAGGCGACGAACGGCCGCTCAGTTAGCCTCAGAAGCGTTTGCCGCGGCAGGCGCTTTTTTGTTATCATCACCTCGGAGGTGCGTCATGACAGAGTTTTACCTGGTGCGGCACGGACAGACCGAAATTAACCAAAAAGGGGCCTTCAACGGCGGGCTCGTCGATTCACCGCTGACGGCCAAGGGCGTGGCCGGAGCCCACGCGGTGGGTGCAGCGCTCGCCGGGGTACGTTTCACCCAGGTCCTCAGCTCGCCGCTGCCGCGGGCGCTGACGACGGCGCAGCTGATTCTGGCCGCCAACCAGTTTAGCACGCACACGCCGCTGCAAGCGGTCTGGGGGCTGAATGAGATGCGGCTGGGCCAATGGGACGGGCACACCATCAAACACGTGGCGGCCCAAGAGGCGCTTGATCTGTACTTTCACCGTCCGCTGGAATTCGATGCGGATTACGCGGCGCAGTACCAGATCGAGCCGTACGAAGCCGTGGCCCGCCGGGCAGTGCCCGTGTTTGAAACCGCCGCCTTGGCGCATCCGACCGGGCAAATCCTGGTGGTCGGGCACGGGCTGCTGTTTCAGATCCTGCTGACGGTGTTGTCAGGGCAGCCGCTGGGCCGCTTGCGTACGACCCCAATGCTGAAAAACACGACGGTGACAAAATTGACCACCGCAAATGGCAAGCATTTTTCGGTTGCGTTCCGCGACCGGCAACCCGACGCCAGCATACTGGAACAGGCCTGATTGCCGGCCGTACGCCACCACTGGGCCTTCCGCCGAAAAATAAAATTTCACTATGGGCTTGACATTGTTTTCTAATTTTTGTATTCTCTTGTCATACCAGTTCAACTGGTGCGAAGGAGTGTTGATCATGACAATGAATAAACCAACACAACTAAATCGCTCGTATTACTACGGCTATTACGGATAGCGGCTGCATCGCCAATCGGATGCAGACCGCGCAGCAGGTTTGCATCCATGATAGGCGCAGCGTTTAAGCATGACTTTTAAGCGGCCACATGGATGAGAGGATCTCTTCCATGTGGCTTTTTCTTTCCGGAAAGAAACTGGCCGGCCACAGGGGAAAATCCTGCGGCCGGCTTTTCTGTTTCGCGGCAAACGAGTGAACGCAATAAATTCTGGAGGAAAATTATGATGAAAATGAACAAGGTTTTGTTATCTGTTGCAGCAGTCGGGATGGTCGGCGCGCTTGCCGCGTGCGGCAACAGCGCCAGCAGCAATCAAACGGTGAAGGTCGGCGTCTTGCAGCTGATCGATCAACAGGCGCTTAATGCCGCCAACAAGGGCTTTAAGGAGCAGCTGGCCAAGGAAGGTTTCAAGGGCAGCAAGGTCAAGTTTGATAACCTTAACGCGCAAGGCGATCAGGGCAACCTGAGCTCTATGTCCGCCCGCCTGAAAAGCGATAAGAACACCGTCAACTTGGCCATTGCAACGCCGGCCGCGCAGGCTTTGCTGAAGGCGGACAACAAGACGCCGATGGTGTTCACCGCCGTCACTGATCCTAAGTCTGCCGGCTTGATGAGCGACCCGAAGAAGCCGGATAAAAATGCCACGGGCGTCACCGATATGGTCGACGTAAAGGGCCAAATCGACTTCACGCATCAGCTGTTCCCAAAGGCCAAGACAATCGGGCTGCTGTACAACGCTGCCGAGGAAAACTCGGTCGTTCAGATCAAAATCGCGCGCCAGGAAATCGCCAAGCTGGGGCTTAAGGCCGTTGTGAAGACCGCGGCCACCACCAACGACGTCCAGCAGGCCGCCGAAACCCTGGCCAGCCAGGCTGACGCCATCTACATTCCAACTGATAACACCGCCGCGGCGGCCATGCCGACGATTGGCAAAGTCTCTGCTGCTAAGAAGGTGCCAGTGGTCACTGCCGATGCGACGATGGTCAAGCTGGCCGGGGTCGCCACAGTCGGCATCAACTACGAGGACCTGGGCAAGCAGACTGCTAAGCTGGCAGTGAAGATCATCAAGGGTAAGAAGGTTTCCGACCTGGCCGTTCAGGCGCCAGCCAAGGCCACGCTGGTCACCAACAGCAAGCGCATGGCGCAGTTCGGCGTCACCAAGGCGCAGGCAGAAAAGGCGGCGAAGGCCGTCGAATAACCCTTCTGCGCGGTGAGCCGGAACCAAGTTTGTGATTAATTTCCAAAAGGTCCTTGACAGTGGGGATGAGATGAGTGTATTCTCATTTACATAGCAAAGGTTAATCTTTGCCAGTAAAGGACGTGTTGACAATGAATCAAGTAATCTCAACACAGCTTAATCGCAACTTTTTCGCCGGCTTTTTCGGATAGCGGTTTGCATCGTGGATGCAAGCCGCGGGCTTACATCCATGATGGCCGGCACCTTTAAACGTGCAATTTACCGCCACATGGAGCAACTTCATTCCATGTGGCTTTTGTTTTTCCTAGGACAAAAACAAGCGCCAGCCACTGGAATGAATCCGAGCGGCTGGCGTTTTCTGTTTCGCGGACAGAAGGCCGGCTGCTGGCAGTCCGGATCCGGCACCACATACTAGGAGGAATTCATGATGAAGTTGAAACACATCGCATTGGGCATGGCCGCCGTGGCCGTTTTGGCACTGGCAGGGTGCAGCAGCAGTGCAACCGCCAGCACCGATAACAAAACCGTCAAGGTCGGGATCTTGCAGCTGATCAACCAAACCGCGCTGGATGATGCGCGCAAGGGCTTTGAACAGGAGCTCGCCAAGGCCGGCTACAAGGGCAACAAGATCAAGATCGATTACGTCAACGCGCAAGGCGATCAAAGCAACCTGCAAAGCATGAGCCAGCGCTTGAAGCAGGACAACAACGACGTCAACTTAGCCATCGCCACGCCGGCCGCCCAGGCCTTGATGAAGGCGGATGAGGACACCCCGATGGTCTTCACCGCCGTCACCGATCCGAAAAGTGCCGGTCTGGTGGCCGACCCGAGCCACCCGAGCGCCAACGCGACCGGGGTCACCGACATGACGGACATCAAGGGCCAGCTGGAATACCTGAAGCAGCTGTTCCCTAAAACCAAGACGGTTGGCATGCTGTACAACGCCGCTGAGCAGAACTCGGTTGTCCAAATCAAAACCGCGACCAAGGCAGCCAAGCAGCTGGGCCTGAAGGTGGCCACCGCGACGGTCGCTTCGACCAACGATGTGCAGTCCGCAACCGAAACGCTGGCGGGCAAGGCGGACGCGATGTACCTGGTTACTGACAACACGGTCGCCGCGGCGATGCCAACTGTCGGCAAGATTTCTTTGAGCAAGCATGTGCCAGTGGTCTGCGCCGCCTCGACGATGGTCGAAGACGGTGGGGTCGCCACGAAGGGCATTTCCTATAAAGAGCTCGGCAAGCAGACCGCACGCATGGCGATCAAGATCCTGAAGGGGAAGAAAGTGGCCAACCTGCCAGTCGAAAAGCCGGCTAAGACCACTGTGGTCAAGAACGAAAAAATGATGAAGGCGTTCGGCCTGACCGACGCGGACGTTGAAAAGTAATCTGTCACTCAGTTTTTGGAGGTTAACATGGACATCCTGACTTCGAACATCTCTACCGGTTTTTTGTGGGCGATCATGGCGATTGGCGTCTACCTGACCTTTCGCATCCTAGACATCGCCGACATGACCGCTGAAGGGAGCTTTCCCTTGGGTGCGGCGATCACGGCCCACACGCTGGTTTCCGGCGTTGGCCCGATTCCGGCCACGCTGCTGGGTTTTTGCGGCGGCGCGCTGGCGGGGCTGGTTTCCGGCCTGCTGCACACCAAGTTAAAAATTCCTGACCTGCTCACCGGTATTTTGACGATGACGGGACTGTATTCCGTGAACCTGTTCATCATGAAGGCGGCCAACGTGTCGCTTTTGGCCGACATTAAGACGGTGTTCACGATGGTCAACATCGGGGATGCCACGATGACCACGATCGTCATCGGGCTGATTATTCTGCTGATTGTTATCGGTCTGCTGGTGCTGTTCTTTAACACCGAAATGGGCCTGGCCGCGCGCGCCGTCGGGAACAACCAGGCGATGGCCGCGGCCAACGGCATCAACAACGACAACATGAAGATCATCGTTTACATGATTTCCAACGGCCTGATCGCCCTTTCCGGTTCCCTGATGGCGCAAACCAACGGGTACGCCGACGTCTCGATGGGGATTGGCACCTTGGTCATCGCGCTGTCAGCCATCATTATCGCCGAGATCCTGGTGCGCAACCTCAGCTTTGGCCAGCGCCTGCTGATGATCATTGTCGGGGCAGTCATTTACCGCCTGATTATCGCTGGGGTCCTGCAGCTTGGGGTCGATCCGAACTACCTGCGCCTGTTCTACGCGCTGATGCTGGTGGTCTTCCTGGCTTTGCCACTGGTTGAGAAAGAGGTCAAAAAGGCTCGCGAGCGGGCTGCCAACAAACGGGAGATGAATAACTGATGACAACGCCAGCCTTAGAAGTACACAAGTTGAATCAGTGGTTCGAAAAGGGCACGCCCAACGAGAACCACGCACTGAAAGACATTGAGCTGACGCTGCAGCCCGGCGAATTCGTCACCATCATCGGCGGCAACGGGGCCGGCAAGTCCACACTGCTTAACAGCGTGGCGGGCTCACTGCAGGTCACGCAGGGTCAAATCAAAATTGCCGGTAAAGATGTCACTTACCAGTCGGTGGCCAAGCGGGCCAACCTGATCTCGCGGGTCTTCCAGGATCCGCGCTCAGGTACTGCGCCGCTGCTGACGGTGAAGGAAAACCTGGCTTTGGCCCTGAAACGTGGTTCCTGGCGCAACTTCTGGCGCCGCGGCGTGAAGCGCGAGGACTTGGCGTTGATGAAGGAAAAACTCGCCAGCCTTAACCTGGGGTTGGAAGATCGCCTGGACACGGACATTGGCCTGCTTTCCGGCGGCCAGCGCCAAGCCATCACGCTGCTGATGGCCACCATCAACTTGCCAGAGCTGCTGCTGCTGGACGAGCACACCGCGGCGCTTGATCCGGCCACATCCGCGACAGTCATGGACCTGACCCAGCAAATTGTTTCGGCGCAGCACATCACCACGCTGATGATCACGCACAACATGCAAGACGCTTTGATGTACGGGACGCGCCTGATCATGCTGGACCACGGGCGCATTGTGGTCGATCTGCCGCAGGAGAAGAAACAGGGGTTGACCATTCCAGACTTACTCGCACTCTTTAAGGAACAAAGCGGCGAAGAAATGAACGACGATGCCGTGTTGCTCAGTTGATCAGTTCCGCCTCGATTAATGATTGCCATCCGGTTGGCAATCTTTTTTTGCAAAAATTTTAGCACTCTACTTGTAAGAGTGCTAAACCCGTGGTACTATATATTATGTAAACAAGAAGGCGTGCGAAGCGGTGCGACTGACCATAGCTTAACCTCAGACATCGCCGGCTTGGCGGTGTTTTTTTGAAGGGTCGCGCACCCGGAGCCTACTTGGCGTGCACGTTGTGCTTGCGAACACTTAATTGACGAATGAGCCTGTCTTGCGTTGCCAGACGCAGGGCCAAAGGAGGAGTTATTATGGCACAATTCAATGATCCATTCTTTAACGATGGTATGGATGACTTTCTGAATCAGGTCCTGCACCAGATGGGCACCAGCGGCCAGCGGCGTTATGTGGTCAATGGCCACGAGTTGACGCCGGAGGAAATGGCTCAGCTTCAGCAAAGCGGCCGCATGCCGGCGCAAAACGCGCAGGAGATTCCGGTCCAAGAAAGTCAGCAGAAGCCCAAGGGCATTCTTGAAAAACTTGGCCGCAATCTGACCAAGGAAGCCGAGGCCGGGGCGCTTGATCCGGTCATCGGCCGCGACAAGGAAATTCAAGAAACCGCCGAAATTTTGAGTCGGCGGACGAAGAACAACCCAATCTTGGTCGGGGATGCCGGGGTCGGCAAAACCGCGGTCGTCGAAGGCCTGGCGCAGGCAATCGTCAAAGGCAACGTGCCCGAGGCTATTAAGGACAAGCAAATCATTTCAATCGACCTGGCCAGCCTCGAGGCCGGCACCCAGTATCGCGGCAGTTTTGAGCAGAACATTGAGGACTTAATCAAGGAAACCAAGAAGGCTGGCAACGTCATCCTGTTCTTCGATGAGATCCACCAGATTCTCGGTGCCGGCACGACCGGCGGCGAGGATGGCAGCAAGGGCTTGGCCGATATTATCAAGCCGGCGCTGTCTCGCGGCGAGATCACAGTGATCGGCGCGACGACTCAAGACGAGTATCGCAACACCATTATGAAGGACGCCGCGCTGGCGCGGCGGTTCAATGATGTCACCATCAATGAACCGAGTCCGCAGACCACGTTGGCCATTTTGAAGGGGGTCAAGGGCCTGTACGAGAAGCACCACAATGTGAAGCTGCCAGACGACGTGTTGAAGGCCGCGGTCGACTACTCGATGCAGTACATCCCGCAGCGCTCGCTGCCTGACAAGGCGATCGACCTGATCGACATGACCGCCGCGCACTTGGCGGCCAAGCATCCGGTGGTCGACAAAGTCACACTGGAAAAGCAGATTGACCAGAAGACCAAGGAAAAGGACGCTGCGGCCAAGGCGGAAGACTTTGAAAAAGCGGCCAAACTCAAGGCGGAGCTTGAAGCACTGGAGAAACAAAAGAACAGCACCAGTGCCGAGGCCGAACCGGTGGTCGCCACGCCGGATGACGTAGCCCAGTCTGTTGAGCGTCTGACCGGCATTCCGGTCGCGCAAATGGGTGCCAATGATATTGAACGCTTGAAGAACATCGGCAAGCGGCTCAAGGGCAAGGTCATTGGGCAAAACGAGGCCGTCGACATGGTGGCCAGGGCGATTCGCCGCAACCGCGCAGGCTTTGACGAAGGCAACCGGCCAATCGGCTCCTTCCTGTTCGTCGGCCCCACTGGGGTCGGTAAAACCGAGCTGGCCAAGCAGCTGGCTTTGGATCTGTTCGGCTCCAAGGATGCGATCATCCGTCTCGATATGTCCGAATACAGCGACCGCACCGCCGTATCCAAGCTAATCGGCACCAGCGCCGGTTATGTGGGCTATGAGGACAATGGCAATACGCTGACCGAACAGGTTCGCCGCAATCCATACGCAATCGTACTGCTGGACGAAATTGAAAAAGCCGATCCGCAAGTGCTGACGCTGCTGCTGCAGGTCATGGACGACGGTCGGCTGACGGACGGCCAGGGTAATGTGGTCGACTTCAAGAACACGGTCATCATTGCGACCTCAAACGCCGGCTTTGGTGAAGAGGCGTTGACCGGCGAAAAGACTAAGGACGAGCCGCTGATGCAGCGCCTGGCGCCATACTTCCGCCCAGAATTTCTTAACCGCTTCAACGGCATCGTGGAATTCAGTCACTTGACCAAGGATGACCTGGGCAAGATCGTAGACCTGATGCTGGGGGACGTCGACAAGACCCTGGACAAGAAGGGCCTGACGCTCACGGTCACGCCAGCGGCAAAGACCTGGCTGATCGCGCAAGGCTACGATGAAGCGATGGGGGCGCGGCCGCTGCGCCGGGTCATCGAGCAGCAGATCCGCGACAAGGTTACAGATTACTACCTGGATCACCAAGATGCGCAGCACTTGCAGGCCGACGTCGTGGCCGGCACGATTGCCATCAGTGCGGCCAAGGAAGCCGAGCCAGTCGCCTAAGGTTACGCTTTAGACGGTCCAACTTAACCGTCATAAAAAATGGGCATCACTCCTTCAAATGAGGGTGATGCCCATTTTGCTATGGCCACAGAAAGTGATCGACGGCCTTGATCACGGCCGGGTTGGTCCGCAGCAGGCGATGCTGGGCCAAAGGGCCGGTGAACTCTAGCGTTTGGTAACTTTTCAGCCGCGGTCCAAGCAGATACCGAAGTGAGCGGGAGGAAACGTTGTTGATCTTGCCGTCCCAGTGCTGACCGTCACCCAGGTCGCCGTAGATATTCAGAACTGAGACCTGATGCGCGGGGAAATGCCGGCGCAGCCCCAGCGCTCGGCGGTAGTCGGGCACGACCCAAGGCGGCTTGCCGCCAGGCCCCAGCCGGTGCTTGCGCCGCGGCCGGTGGACGCCGGGGATGCCATCGAAATTGCCGGCAATGGCGACGTATTTTTGCAGCTGTGGGAGCTGCTGGTACTGGCCGTAACGCAGCTCGTAAAACAGGACCGCAGCGTTACCCAGCGAGTGAGCGACGACGTTGTAGCGGCTGATGCCGTACTGCTGCTGCAACGCCACTAAGACGTCGCGAAACCAGTCCGAGATGCGATTGTAGCGCAATGTCCGGTTATTGACGAACACGACCTTGACCAGCGGCCGGTGGCTGTCTGCAGGCCAGTCGCCGCTGAATGTGACTGCGCCGTCGTTATTAACGCTGGCAGTCAGGACGCTGGTGGCGTGGTCCTCTTGTTCGGCGGTTTGAATCAGCGCGTTCATGGCGTTGGGGCCGGCGCGGTGGCCGTGCAGGTACAAGGTCGGGACCTGGCGCACCGTCGCCGCGTGAAGCGGTTGCACCGGGACCCAGGCGAGGGCGGCGAACATGATCGCGATGAAAATCATCACTCGTTTCCGCATGTGCGTCGCCTCCAGTTGTCCTCACTCTACGGGTATTTTTTGCCCGGTGCAAGAGGCGATTGGCCAACTTAAACAAAGTGCAACCCAGGGGGCTGGCCAGTTTGGTAAAAAGAAACAGCTGCGCCGGTGAGCGAACACAGACTGCAGCGCATTAAAATAACCGACCGCGCTGGGCGGCCGGCAAACTTTCGGCAAAAGTTTTTTTTAGGAGATAAGCAGAAACCCGGTTAGAGCTGAACGCCTTCCTGATCGAGGAAGTACTGCAGCGGCTTTAGTTCCTCGCCGTCATAATAGGCGAAGAGATCCTCAAGCGAATCGACCGATTGTTCCGCATCGTTGGCGTTAAACTCTGGGGCTACGGTTTCGACGACCCTGCCGTCAACGATTTTGACCTTGAGCGCTTCGACTGGGAAGCCGCGCTTCAAGGTGATCTTCGCGTTCAGGACAAACGGGCGCCCGGCGCTGGTGACTGCCATGGCCTTCGCAAAGGCCGCGGGCAGGTCGGCGGACTTGGTGACGGTCGCGCCTTCGATGCCCATGCCTTCGGCGATCTTCTCGAAGTCCTGATCTTCCAGGTCGATGCCGGAGTAGTCATGCATCCCCGGGATGTCGGCCTGCTCGTCGCGAATGAAGCCCAGCGTGGTGTTGGATGTCACGATGTTCAGAATCGGCAGGTGATACTTCTTCTGAGTGATCAAGTCTTGCATCACCATCGAAAAGGCGCCGTCACCAGAGATCGATACTACCTGGCGGTCTGGGTAAGACAGCGCGCCGGCAATCGCGCCGGGGATGCCGGCACCCATGGAAGCGAACAGGGCGGAGACGGTCCATTTGTTGGTCGGGGTGACCTTCATGTAGCGCAGCAGGTTGATGGTGTTGTCGCCCACATCCAAGGCTACCACGGTCTTCTCGTTGGTCACCTGGTTGAGTGCGTGGTACAGCGGCTCAAATTCCAGCGGATCCGTGGTCCGGGTGGCGAGCTTTTGCAGGTAGGCCTGCCAGTTGCGGTTGTCTGCCACTGCCGCCTTGAAAAACGCGGTCGGTGCGACGGCGGTGGACCGGTCGAGCATTTTTTCAACGAACTGGGTCGCGTCGCTCCAGATGCCCAGGTCGATGTAGTGGTGCCGGCCAAATTCGGATTCGTCGTTGTCGACCTGAATGAACTTGAAGTCGTGGCGCGTGTAAACATTATTAGCAAACGGGAAATCCGCGCCGATGGCGATGACTAAATCAGCGATGTCGATGATCTCGTTGGCCGATTTGGCCCCGGCCCGGTTGACAAAGCCGATGTTGCCTTCGTAGTCCTCAGAAATCATGCCCTTGGTCAGCCCGGTTTGAATGATTGGAATCTGCAACTTCTTGGACAGTGCGATCAGCTTGTCGCCGCCGCCTTGAATCCCGCGGCCAACGTGGAACACTGGGCGCTTGGCGGCCTTGATCATCGCCAACGCCTGGTCGATTTCGTCATCTGTGGCCACTGGCTGAGGCTGGGGTTTGTTGTCCGACGGGCTGGTGGACTTGTATGGCACGTCAGGGATCTGAGCGTAGCCAAAATCGTTGGGGATGATGACGACAGCCACGCCGCGGTTCTTGTAGGCCTCGCGAATGGCCTTATCGACCACGTATGGCAGACTTTCCGGTGTCATCACAGTGCGGCAGTAGGCGGCCACGTCGGCGAACATCGGGCCCTCATCAAACTCCTGGAAGAAGTTGTAGTTCATGTTGTAATGCGGCACCTGCCCAACCAGGGCCAGCACTGGTGCGTGATCCTCACGCGCGTCGTACAGGCCGGTCAGCAGGTTGGTCGCGCCGGGGCCGGCGGAGCCGAACGTGACCGCAACTTTACCGGTCAACTTGGCATCGGCACTGGCAGCCAGTGCACCCACCTGTTCATGGCGGACCTGGATGTACTTGATGTTGGCCTTTTCTTGCTCCAGGGCCGACATAGTGGAGTTGAAGGAGCCGCCGGGATACCCGTAGACGTGCTTGACGCCCCACGCCTCTAAGACCTTAAGCATCGCGACACTGGCGGGAACTGTGTTTGTCATGATTGCGCACTTCCTTGTATTGGTTTGATAACAGTTGTAGACAATTACTACGCCTACAATGTAACATCTTGAGAAAGCGGTTGCAACAGTTTTAGCCAATTTTATGTCACAAGAGTGAAAAAGTGGTCGGCAGCGCGCGGGGCCAACCAGAGGCACGTGACGGTCGCCGCGGTTTCCTGCTAAACTATTGGTAACAGTCATGACAAAATGAAAGAGGTGACCCAATGCGCAATAAGCTAACCACTCCGGCCGGTCGCGGGCTGCTCCTGCTGATCGCCCTGAGTCTGATTGCCGGCAGCATCAACTTGTTCTACGCGCCCCACGGTGTGGCTGCAGGGGGCGCGACCGGGCTGGCCATCATCGTTCAGGAAAGTATTGGTGTGCCGCTGTGGCTGACTACGCTTGCGTTTAATTGCCTGATGCTGATACTGGCCTGGTTCATGCTCGGTCGCGGGACATTTCGGCGTATCCTCGCCGGCAGCGTCGGCCTGCCGGTCATGCTGGCCCTGATTCCGCAGAGAATGATCGTGGCTGATCGACTGCTGGCGGTCATCATGGGGTCGGTGATTTTCGCGGTGGGCGTCGGGCTGATCTACCGCATCGACGCGTCGAGCGGCGGGACCACCGTGCCGCCGTTGATCCTGCAAAAATATCTGCGGCTCAAGCCGGCCATTGGGCTGTTTGCAGTGGACTTTCTGATCTGTCTGCTGAACATTCCGGTCGCGGGCATTGAGGCTTTCGTGCTGGCGGTCTTTGCCATCGGCCTCAGCAGCTTAGTGATGAACGCTGTGGAAACAGGGTTGGATCGCAAGAAAGTCGTCTACGTGATGAGCGAGCGGCACGCGGCCATCACCGCCGCCGTCCAGGCGCGCACCGATTACGGACTGACGCTGCAGTCAGTGGTGGGTGGCTTTTCTAAAACGCCGGGGACGATGCTGATGATCGTGGTCGAGCAGCCGGACTTTCGCGCGTTGATTGATGGCATCCGGGCAATCGACCCCGACGCTTTTATTTTGGCCGTTGAGGCCACTGAGGTGCACGGCGGGTCACTAGGGTGATGGCCGGGCGCTTTTTTGTATCAAGGTGCGAAGGGTTTGCGCACTTAGGGGAATGGGTAGCCTCGCTCAAGGCATTGCCGCCGGTCTTTGGCGGCGAGGCCTCGAGCGTAGCTAGCCACTTCCCCGTTGCAAACCCGTAGCCCAATTAGCCCAAAATGCCGAGTCTTTTCATTAGGTAAGCGCTTTATTTCGTGCTACGCTTCAATTGAATCCGCGAGGCGCGCTGCGTCACAGGGAGGCAGGCCCTCGCCGCCAAGGAGGGAGCAATATGCGGACTGAAATGTTGGGGATGATTCTGGCAGGCGGCCAGGGCACGCGCTTAGGCAAACTGACGCGCACGACGGCCAAGCCATCGGTGCCGTTTGGCGGCCGCTATCGGATCATCGATTTTACGTTGAGCAACTTGGCCAACTCCGGGGTCGATACCGTCGGCGTGATTACGCAGTATCAGCCGCTTGAGTTGAACCGCCACATCCAAAATGGCGCGGCGTGGGGTCTGAATGTCGCCGGCGCCGGCGTGACAATTTTGCAGCCGTACGCCTCTAGCGAAGGGGAAAAATTCTTCGAAGGGACCGCGCATGCGATTTACCAAAATATCGCCTACATCGACTCCTACGATCCCGACTACATCCTGGTGCTGTCCGGTGACCACATTTACAAGATGGATTACGGGCGGATGCTGCGAGCCCACAAGCTGAAGAAGGCGGCGCTGACAGTGGCGGTGATGCCAGTCCCTAAGGCCGACGCGCCGCGTTTTGGCATCATGAATACCGATGACACGGACCGCATCATCGAATTTCAGGAAAAGCCTAAGGAACCCAAGTCCAACCTGGCTTCAATGGGGATCTACATTTTTGACTGGCCGACCTTGCGCCGCTACCTGACCGAAAGTTACGCCACAGACGGTAAAATGGAAGACTTCGGCAACGACGTGATCCCCGCTTATCTGGCGCACAACGAGCCAACTTACGCGTACTCGTTTCACGGGTACTGGAAAGACGTCGGGACAATCCAGTCGCTGTGGGAAGCCAACATGGAGTTCCTGTCGCCGACCAATTCGTTGAACATTGCCAACCGTAGCTGGCGGATTGTTTCGCAAACCGAGCCGCTGCCGCCGATGTTCTTGACGAAGACGGCCAAGGTCTCCCGCTCGATGCTGACGGATGGCTCCTACATCGCCGGCACGGTGGATCACAGCGTGCTGTCGCAAAGTGTGCGCGTCGGTGAGGGCAGTACGGTCAAGGACTCGATGATCATGCCCAACGCCACGATTGGAAAAAATGTCACCATCGACCACGCCATCATCGGCGAGAATGCCATTGTCGGCGATAACGGCGAAGTGATCGGCAAACCCGATGACATTGCGGTGGTCGGGTACGGAGAAGCCGTGGGCAGAAAGGAGAAAGCATGACACTTGGAGAATTGAGCGCCGTCATCGACCTCAACGAAGATGGCGAGGCGCTGCTGCCGTTGACCGAAAACCGGCCGGTGGGGACCCTGCCGTTTGCCGGCCGCTACCGCCTGATCGATTTTCCGCTCAGTGCGGTCACTCACGCCGGGGTCCACAGTGTGGGCCTGTTCATGCCGCAGTCGGAGCGGTCGGTGCAAGACCACATCCGCGACGGCGCGTCCTGGAACCTGGATCTGATCCAGGGCGGCGTCTTCATGTTTCCGTACATTGCGACGCGTGACTACAGTGATCCGGTCTTGCGCCAGCGTTACTATGACGACTACATTACGTTTTTACGGCGCAGTGGGTCGACTTACACCGTGATTATTGGCAGCTCCAACATCGCCTCGGTCGACCTGACCGCGGTGCTGGGCTACCACGAGGCTGGCGAGGCGCCGATCACGTTGGTGTACAAGAAGATCCCCCAAGCCGCCAGTGCGCCAGACGATTGGACTCTGACTTTGTCCGAGCAGGGGACCGCCAGTGCCATTCTGCGTCAAAAAGACCGGCGCGAGCGGCCGAGCGATACCGTGCCCGCCTTTATGGACACCTATCTCCTCGCGACGGCGGATCTGATCGATTTGCTGGACGTGGCAGCCGGCTCGCAGACCTTGGTGACTTTGCCGGAGCTGCTGCGAGATTACGTGCTGGCGAACAACGCCAATGCGTTCGAGTACACTGGCTATCTGGCCCGGGTCACCACCATGCAGCGCTACTTTGAGGCGAGCTTGGGAATGCTGGATGACGCCAACTACCAGTCGCTGATGTTTTCCGCGGTGCCGGTGCTCACCAAGAGCAAAAACGAGGTGCCGACCTTCTTCGCGCGCGGCGCCGAGGTCAACGATGCGCTGCTTGGCACCGGGGCCTATGTGGAAGGTAAGATCACCCACAGCGTCATTTCGCGCAGTGTGGTGGTCCACCAAGGTGCTTCGGTAGAAAACAGTGTGATCATGCAAGGCGCCAAGATCTCGACCGGCTCGACGGTGAAATATGCGATCTTGGACAAAGGAGTCGTGATCGGCCCGAACCTGCAGCTGGAAGGCAAGCCCGAGGCGGCACTGGTGATCGGCAAGAACCGGACCATTCTAAAAAAAGCTGATCTGACGCCGCAGCCTGCCTGAGGGCCCGTAAGCCTCTCGCGACGCCGCCAGCCATGACCTGCTCGCCGCAATCAAAATAGCGCCTCTGGCCCGCGATTCAACTGAATCGGGGACTAGGGGCGCTTGTCGGTTAAAGCTGATTATTTGGCCGGCTGGCGCGGGTCAAGCTCAATGTCCGCGGTGACGCTGGCATTTTCGTACGGAAAGTGGCTTTCCGAGAACTCGAATGGTTCGCCTTCGACGGAGTAGCTGACCTGCCGGATCACCAGGACCGGATCGTTAAGCGCGGCGCCGATGGCCTTGACGTCCTCCTCGGTGGCCTTGATCGCGTACACCGTGCGGTGCGAGCCGGCAATGGCGATGCCGTGAGCCTTTAAGGCGGCGTAAATCGAGCCTTTCAGCATGTCCTCCGTGATGGTCATGATCGCCGTGGGCATAATCGTGTGTTCGTAGGAAAAAAGCTGTTGATCGACATAGCGGACGCGGTCAATGACGTAAACCGGGTCGGTGGGGCAAATGACGAGTGCCTCTTGCTCGCTTTCGTTGGGCATCCGCGCCGCAAAGCCGAGAATTTTGCTGGTGACCTTGTGGCCAGGCTGCGTCGCGGTCGTCCCCAGCGGCTGGTCGATTGGCGAAATGCCGCCAGTGGTGGCCCGGTAATCCTTGCGCAAAAAGGTGCCGGCGCCGCGCTTGGAATACACCACGCCTTCGACAATCAGCAGCTGGATCGCCTTGCGAATCGTGATGCGCGTGGTGTGAAACTGCTTGGCCAGCTGTTCCTGATCTGGCAGAAGGGCCCCAGGGGCATAGGTGCCATCAGTGAACATCTGGTGTAGCGATTGGGCGATCTGCTGATACTTGTACATGCGGGCTGGCTCCTTTCCAGATAGTGGTTGCTTATTTCATTATACGACAGCCCTTTCATAAGTTCAGCTGCTTTCTCTTTTAAAAATAAAAGTATACACAAATAGAAAAAAAGTGTTTACACGCCCGCATGAAAGCGCCATAATGTAACCGGATCCAAGAAATGATTAGGAGGCTGCGCAGCATGAGTCAAGCTTTACCGAAAGGATTTTTATGGGGCAATTCCACTTCCAGCATGCAGACAGAAGGCGGCTGGAACGAAGGCGGCAAAGGGAAGTCGGTGTACGACGACCGCCCAGCTTCGAAGGACGCTTCGGACTGGCACGTTGCCATTGACGATTACCACCGCTACGACGAGGACATTAAGCTCATGGCCGATCAGGGCATGAATGCTTACCGGTTCCAGATTTCCTGGAGCCGGGTCTGCCCGACCGGCGATGGCGACTTCAACGAGGAAGGCATCAAGTTCTATTCCGACTTGATCGACAAGCTCATTAAAGCCGGGATCACCCCGATGATTTGCCTGTACCACTTCGACATGCCACTGGCCTTAGCCGAGAAGTACAACGGCTTTGCCAGTCGCCACGTCGTTGAGGCGTTCGTCCGCTACGGCAAGAAGATGGTCGATGAATTCGCGGATCGTGTTCCGTACTGGATCACGTTCAACGAACAAAATCTGTACTTCATGCCCGATGCGTACCGCATTGCTGGTGACCTGGATGGTGAACGGAGCGATGCCGCTTTGTACACCATTTCCCACCACGTGATGGTCGCCCACGCCGAGGTCGCCAATTACCTGCACGAAAAGTCTGCCGCCAAGATCGGCGGGATGCTTGCCTACAGTGAGGTTTACCCGGCCAGCTCCAAGCCGCGCGATATTCTCTACGCGCGCCAGATCGACGAGTTTTTCAACAAGAACCTGTTGGACGTGTTCGTTAACGGTCAGTACTCCACGGAAGTCATGACCTTCGTCAAGAACCACGGCATCGACATGGACTTCACCGATGCCGACAAGGCCGCATTCAAGCAGCTGAAGAGCGACTTCATCGCCTTTTCCTACTACCGGTCCGGCCAGATCAACTCCGACAAGGTGCCAATCAACACGATCGTCAACCACTATCTCGACTACGGCTCCGAGCAAGTGCCCGGGCTGCAAGTCAACGAGTGGGGCTGGAACGTTGATCCGCTAGGCTTCCGCGACATTCTCACCAAAGTTTACGATCAGTACCACGTGCCCATGTTCCCGATCGAAAACGGGATCGGCATCCGCGAGCACTACACTGGCAAGCAGATCCAGGACGACTACCGGATCGACTACCACCGCGTGCACATTCAAGCGCTCAAGGATGCGGTGTACGAAGATGGCGTTGACGTCATCGGGTACCTCGGCTGGGGGCTGATTGATATTCCTAGCTCCAGCGGCAACATGGACAAGCGTTACGGCATGGTCTATGTCAACCGTACCAATTCAGATCTGAAGGACCTTAAGCGGGTCCCGAAGAAGTCCTACGCGTGGTTTAAGCACGTGATTGAAACCAATGGGGCAGATCTGAGCTAAAGCTTCTAGCTATTTTTTCACTGTTTTGATGTATCTAAAAGGGGGATTATTTATGGCCAAAGAGACCTCGTCCGAGAAGTTGCAGAACAATGCCTTCTTGAACAAGTTTACGGAGATCGCGGTCAAGTTTGGCAACCTACTGTATCTGCGCTCATTGCGTGATGCGTTCGCTGTCATCCTGCCGGTCTTCATTATCGCCGGCCTTGGCACGATGCTGAACAACACCGTGTTCATGTGGCTGTTTAAAGGCGCAACACTTGCCAAGTGGCAGGTGTTCGGCAACGCCATTACTAATGGGACCTTGAACGTCGCCGGCATCCTGGTTGCACCAATGATCGGGTACTGCCTGGCCCGTAACATGAACTTCGACAACCCAATCGCTGCCGCAGCGATGTCACTAGCTTCCACGTTTATCGTGATGCCGCAGTCCATTCCAGCCACCACACTGGCTGGCAAAGCTGTGACTGTCAGCGGCGCTTACTCCACACTGTGGACAGGCACGCAGGGCATGTTTGGTGGGATCATCGTTGGCTTGGTTGCCACGACGATTTTCGTCAAACTTGCCAGCATCAAGAAGTTGCAGATCAACCTGGGCGAAAACGTGCCGCCGGCTGTTTCGGCCTCATTTAGTGTTTTGCTTCCAGCCCTGATTCTGATGTCGTTATTCGCGATCATCACCGCCCTTCTTTCGGGGATCTTCAACTCCGATTTGATCGGCCTGATCAAGACCTGGATTCAGGAGCCACTGCGCGGGTTTAACACCAGTTTGGTTGGTTACTGTGTCATTTACTTCTTTGCGAACTTGCTGTTTACCTTCGGGATTCACCAGACTGTCCTTTCCGGCTCTCTGCTCGATCCGCTGGTTCTGATCAACATGAACCAGAACATGGCGGCTTATGCTGCTCACAAGGCAATTCCCAACATTATCAACACCAGTTTTGTTTCCAGTTTCACCCTGGTCGGCGGCTCTGGTTCTACGATTTCGCTGATCATCGCGATTCTGCTGTTCAGTAAAGTGAAGTCTTCCCGTCAGGTCGCGGCTTTGTCTCTTGGCCCTGGGATCTTCAACATCAACGAACCAATGATCTTTGGTTATCCAATTGTCTTTAACCTGCCAATGATGATTCCATTCGTTCTGTTCCCAATCGTTGGGACTTTGATTGGTTACTATGCAACGGCTGCGAGTCTGATTTCCAGAATGGTCGTGCTGGTTCCTTGGACCACGCCGCCGGTTATCGGTCCATGGCTTGCCACTGCTGGTGACTGGCGTGCGGTCGTGGTTCAGATCATCGTCATCGCTGTCGGCGTTCTGCTTTACCTGCCATTCATGAAGATTTCCGAACGCGTTGCCGCTCAGGAAGCCAAGATGGACGAAGCAGATTCAACCGAAGCTTAGTTTTCAGTGCGAAGGAGGGTAGACATGGAGAAAAGGAAACCTGCCGCTGGCAATCCGCGGCGTATCTGGATTAGTATCGCTGGTGCGGTATTGATGCTGATGCTGGCAATCAATGATATCAGCCGCTTCGGCTGGGGCATTGTGACCCTTTCGACGTTTGCCATCTGTGCGTACTTCATTTACGAAATTGTTCAGACCATTCGCAATCCTCAGCGGGTCGCGGATCGCCTCGATAAACATCACCGGTGGCACTAAGCCGGCGGGCAGCTCGTTGCACAAGCAGCGGGCTGTTTTTTTGTTGTAAGGCTGGCATTGAGGGGCGCAAACGCGGACGAGAAAAAATAACAAAAATTAGTTGACGGCGGTTTCATTGCGTGCAATACTATATCTGGATGACGAGTGGGTGGGGAAGGAACAACCCCATCAGCACCACTCGCCGACTACCGGGCAATCCGACCTCACTGTGAGGTTGACCCGGCGTGCTGAGCCGCCAGCTGGTTGGCTATGAAGACCACGTTAATCGCGTGGGGTCCTTTCAGGACGCATGGCAGGATGCTGCTATCACTTTCCTAACTTAATCAAGCGACTCGAAGCGGCAACGCGACGGGGATAGCAGGCAGGGGCGACCCTGCAATAAAAGTCCCCGGGCTTATCCCGGGGGCCGCGGACACCATTTCGCAGGAAATGGTGTCTTTGTCGTGTCTTTTTTCTGTGAAGGCGCGAGTCATACGCAAGGCCTTATTTCACTATTGATGGCGCTTACATGATATACTCGCGGTGACAAGGGGGCGACAGTCATGGATGAGACGCTAGCCAAGTGGCTGTATTTGTTTAATCGCGGCGATGATAATCAGAGCTTCAGGCGTTTTGGCGCGCACCGTGTGGACTCGGGTCGCTGGCAGTTTTTGGTCTGGGCCCCACACGCCAAGGCCGTTGCAATTGTTGGCGAGTTTTCTGATTGGCAGCCGGCAGCGTTAAAGCCGGTTGGTGAAACTGGGTGCTGGCTTGGCGAGCACGCAGGCGCCGTCGGTCAGCTCTACAAGGTGCAGGTGACGACCCACACGGGTGAGATCGTCGAAAAAATCGATCCGTTTGCCTTTGCGTTCGAGAAAAAGCCAGGCACTGCCGCCAAGCTGACTGATCTGCCCCAGCACGCCTGGCAGGATACCGCCTGGCTGACCCAGCGCAAGAATCACCCGTCGTATGACCGTCCGCTGAACATTTACGAGCTGCATTTGGGGTCGTTCAAACGGCACGATGACGGCAGTTACATCACCTACCGCGAGGCCATCAACGAAGTGCTGCCCTACGTCAAAAAGCTTGGGTACACGCACCTGGAGCTGATGCCGCTGATGGAGCACCTGCTGGATGCCAGCTGGGGGTATCAACTGATGGGGTACTTCGCCCCGACCAGCCGTTTTGGCCCGCCCGAGGATTTTCTGGCCTTCATCGACGCAGCGCACCAGCTGGGGCTGGGCGTGATCATGGACTGGGTGCCCGGGCACTTCATTCGCAACACCGACACCCTGGCGCAGTTCGACGGCACGCCGACCTTTGAATACGCCGATCCGCACCGCGCCGACAATGTCCGGTGGGGGACTTGGAACTTTGACTTGGGCAAGGCGCAGGTGCAAAGCTTCCTGCTATCATCGGCGATGTTCTGGCTGGACTGGTGCCACCTGGACGGCCTGCGCGTCGACGCTGTGTCGAACATGCTGTACATGGATTACGATGCCGGCAAAGAACACGATCGCAATCGCTTTGGCGGCCGGGAGAATCTGGAAGGCACCGCCTTTTTGAAGCGACTTAACACGCAGGTGTTCGCCGCGCACCCAGATGTACTCATGATCGCCGAGGAAAGTTCGGATTACCCCAAGGTTTCTGCCCCAATTGACACCGGGGGCCTGGGGTTCAATTACAAGTGGAACATGGGCTGGATGAACGACACGCTCAAGTACTTCAGCACGGATCCGTATGCGCGCCAAGCGCACATTGACCAACTGACGTTTTCTTGGGTCTACATGCAAAACGAGCAATTCATTCTGCCGTTTTCACATGACGAGGTGGTGCACGGGAAAAAGTCGCTGATGCATAAAATGCCCGGCGACCGTTACAACCAGTTTGCCAACCTGCGGACCATGGCAGTTTGGCACATGACCTTCCCGGGCAAAAAACTGCTGTTTATGGGCAGCGAGTGGGGTCAGTTTCTTGAATGGCGCGACTGGAGCCAGCTCGAGTGGGTGGACCTAAACGACCCGATGAATGAGAAGATGCAGACCTTCACGACGGTCTTGAACCACCTGTACCAGGCGACCCCGGCGCTGTGGCAGGAAGACTTTCAGGCGCATGGCATTAACATCACGATTGGCGACCGCAGTGATGTGATCGCCTACGAGCGGCGCGCCAGAGCAGACAAGGACCGCTTGATCGTGGTGTTGAACCTGTTGCCAGAGCAGCGCGATAACTTCATTGTGCCGGTCCCTCGCGCCGGGACTTACGAGATTGTCCTAAACACAGAAAGTGCGCGGTTTGGCGGCACGTGGACGCACCTGCAGCGGCGCCTGCGCACCCGCGGCAAGCTAGAGCGTGGCCAGCCAGACAGCGTGGCGGTGGTGCTGCCGGCGATGGGGGCGCTGTTGATCAAGCCGCTGACAGAGAAGACGCAAGGAGCAGGTTCCATGGAGGTGAAACGCGATGACTAAAGTGTTATTTGCGGCGGCGGAAGGCGCGCCGTTTTACAAAACCGGTGGGCTGGGTGATGTGGCCTACGCCTTGCCGCAGGCGCTGCACCAGGCCGGCGTTGATGTGCGGGTGGTGCTGCCGTACTACGGCAAGAAAATGCCAACGCAGTACGCGGCCAAGCTCAAGGACCGCGCCCAGTTTACGGTGCAAGTCGGCGATCAGGCCAAGTATGTTGGGATTAAAACGCTGAGCCTGAACGGCGTGCCCTATTATCTGATCGACAACGAGGAATTTTTCGGGCGCGATGGCTTATACGGCTACTGGGACGACGGCGGCCGGTTTGGCTTTTTCCAGATGGCGATTATCGAAATGCTTCAGGTGCTGGACTTCTTCCCGGACGTCCTGCATGTCAACGACTGGCACACCGCGTTTATCCCGGTGCTGCTGCACGACAAGTACGCCTGGATTGAAGCGTACCAGAGCATCAAAACCGAGCTGACGATTCACAACCTGCAGTTTCAGGGATGGTTTCCGGCCAGCATCTTGGATACGGTCTTTGGCATCGGGCGCCAGTTCTTCAACGATGACGGGTTCGCGCAGGACGGGCAGGTCAACTGGCTCAAGGGCGGGATCAACTTTGCCGACCTGGTCACGACGGTCAGCCCGACTTATGCACAGGAGATCCAGACCCCTGAATTTGGCCAGCACCTTGACGGCACCTTGCGCCGGCAGGCCTGGAAGCTGCGCGGGATCTTGAACGGTATCGACACCAAACTGTACGACCCAGCCAAGGATCAAAATCTCAAGGTCCCATATTCGGCCAAAACGGTGAAGGACAAAGCCAAGGACAAGCGCGACCTACAGAAAACGGTTGGCCTGCCGCAGCGCAGCGTGCCGCTGTTTGGCATTGTGTCACGGCTGACCCAGCAAAAGGGGATGGACCAACTACTTGACGCACTGGCGATGCTGCTGCCGGGCGAAGACATTCAGGTGGTCATGCTGGGCACTGGTGACAGCGACCTAGAAGAGGGCTTCAATCACTTACATGACCGCTTTGCCGGCAAGGTGGCGAGCCTGGTGCGTTTTGACGAAGGGCTGGCCCAGAAAATTTACGGCGGGGCAGACTTTTTCGTGATGCCAAGTGCCTTTGAGCCCAGTGGGCTGGCGCAAATGATGGCGATGCGGTACGGCACGCTGCCAATCGTCCATGAAACCGGCGGCCTGCGCGATTCCGTTCAGGCGTACGATGCCACCACTGGGGGTGGGACCGGTTTTTCGTATTACGATTTCACCCCGCAGGTGCTGGCCGAGACGCTGGTGCGCGCGTCAACAATTTGGCGGGATCAGCCCAAAGTATACTTACAGCTGCAGCAGCAGGCAATGGCCCAGGACTTTGACTGGGTCCACGCGGCGAAGGACTATTTGGCAACTTACCAGCAGCTGTAGCAAAGTGGAGGGACACACATGGCACTGACGACAGCACAATTTATCCGCGAATTTGAAGATAATGCCTTGGCCTTGTTTGCCGACGATATGCCCAAGCTGTCACCGCAGCAGCAGTACCAAGCGCTGGCAGTAACGGTCAAGCGCTATTACGCCAAGGACTGGGCCAAGACCAAGGACCACTACGACCGCACGCAGCAAAAGCAGGTTTACTATTTTTCCATCGAGTTTCTGCCGGGGCGGCTGCTGGCCTCGAATCTGTTGAACTTGGGCATTAAGGACACGGTGGAAGCCGGCCTGCGCAAGCTGGGACTTGATCCGGCGGTCATTTACGCGCAAGAGGCCGACCCCGGGCTGGGCAACGGGGGCCTGGGCCGGCTGGCTGCGGCTTTTCTGGACAGCATGGCCAGTATCGGCATGGCCGGCAACGGCAACGGGATTCGCTACCAGTATGGCCTGTTCCAGCAGCGCTTTGTAGACGGCTATCAGGTCGAGTTGCCGGATGACTGGCTGCGCGATCCGGACATGTGGGAGACGCGGAAGGAAAACCGTGCGGTCATCGTGAAGTACGGCGGGCAAGTCGAGTTGCGGCCGCGCCCAAACGGTACGCTGCAGGCCATCACCCACAACACCGACGACGTGCTGGCGGTGCCCTACGACACGCCGATGGTCGGCTACCACACCGGCGTGGTTAACACGCTGCGGCTGTGGGCCGCCGAGACAGTGCCAGGCCGGGTTCACAATCTGGCGGAAAAGGCGCGGGTCAACCAGATCACGCAGATCTTGTACCCGGATGACTCCGATTCGGCCGGCCGCGAGCTGCGGCTGCGGCAGGAGTATTTTTTCGTCTCGGCGGGGATTCAAAGTATCATCACGCACTTCAAACGGTTCCATAGCGACCTGGTGGTGCTGCCGCACTTTGTCGCTATCCATATCAACGACACGCATCCGGCGATGGCGGTGCTGGAGCTGATGCGCATCTTGCTGGACGAAGAGGAAATGAGCTGGGACCAGGCTTGGAATGTGACGGTCAACACCATGAGTTACACCAATCACACACTGATGGCCGAGGCGCTCGAAAGCTGGCCTCAGGCGATGTTCCAGGGGCTGTTACCACGGCTGTTTCAGATCGCGCAGGAAATCGACCGGCGGTTTCGGCTGACGTACGCCAGACGCTATGGCGAGCTGGTGGTGAACAACGCGGCCCCGCTTGCTGACGGTCAGCTGCGCATGGCGTTTCTGGCGGTAATCGGCAGCCATCAGGTCAACGGGGTGGCCAAGCTGCATTCCGAGCTGCTGAAGCAAAGCGTGCTGAAGGACCTTTACCAGATTTTTCCGGAGCGCTTCACCAACGAGACCAACGGCATCACGCAGCGGCGCTGGGTACAGATCGCGGATCCCGCGCTGGCAGCGCTGATCGATCGCAAAATCGGGCCAGCGTGGCGCCGCAACCCGCTGCAGTTGACGCAGCTGCGCCAGTTTGAAACTGATGAAGACTTTTTGAAAGCGCTGATGGCCGCCAAGCAGGCAAATAAGCAGCGACTGGCCGATTTGATTCAGCGCCAGCTAGGGCTGACTGTAGCTCCGGCTGCGCTGTTTGACGTGCAGATCAAGCGGCTGCACGCGTACAAGCGTCAACTGCTCCACGTTTTCGGCATTCTGGAGGCTTATCTCGCTTTGAAAAACGGTGAGGAGCGGCCGCCGCGGGTCCATGTCTTCGGCGCCAAGGCAGCGCCAAGCTACCAATACGCCAAGGCGGTCATTAAGCTGATCAACGCGGTGGCCGACCTAGTCAACCACGATCCGGCGGTCAACGCCAAACTCAGGGTCGCCTTTTTGCCCAATTACGGCGTCAGTTTGGGCGAGCAGATCATTCCGGCGGCGGACATCTCAGAGCAGATCTCGCTGGCGGGCACCGAGGCGTCGGGCACGTCCAACATGAAGCTGATGGCGACCGGGGCACTGACGCTGGCCACGCTGGATGGCGCAAATATTGAAATCCGCGATGCGGCGGGCAAGGACACGATGGCCGTGTTTGGACTGACGGCCCAGCAGGTCGAAGCGGCGCAGCGCGAACACAGCTATCACGCGCGAAAGCTGTATGAGCAAGATCCGCTGCTCCACCGCATTGTGGACATGCTGACAGACGGGTCCATTCCCGGAATCGCCAGTGAGGGCCGCGAGATTCAAGACGAGCTGCTGGAGTATAACGACAATTACTTCGTTCTGGCCGATTTTGAAAGCTATGTCGCGGCGTCCCGCCGGCTGGATGCGCTGTACCAGACGCCGCTGGCGTGGGCCAAGGTCGCCTTGGCGAACATCGCCGCTAGCGGGCAGTTCGCGGCGGATTTCACGGTTGCCCGCTACGGCCGCGAAATCTGGCAGGTGCTGCCAAGCCAGCCGGCAGACGAGTAGGAGGCACTGATGGAATACGATTCGTTTTTAGACCGTACGCCAAGCGGTGCAGTGGTGGCCGGGACCGCAATCCACTTCATGGTGCAAGGACGTGACGCCGACACGGTGTCGCTGGTGCTCCGAAAAGACGGGGAAGCGGCGGCCAGTTATCATTTGGCGCACACCGCCGAGGCCTTTGAAGGCAGCACGCCGGCGCTGACTGTGGGGCTGTGGTGGTACCAGTTTGCCGCGGCTGGCCCGACCGGCGATGGTGTGCTCGCCCCCAGCCGCAGCGGCGTCGGCGGTTCGGCAAGCTGGTACCAAGGCGAAGACGAGGCGCCGTGGTACCAGTTGACCGTGGTGGCACGCCAAGAGACGGTGCCGGCATGGTATCAAAACGCGCGGATCTACCATATTTTTGTCGACCGCTTTAACAACGGCAATGCAGATGGCCACGTGAACGCCCCAAAGGCCAACACTTTTTTGTACGGTCAGCTGAGTGATGACCCATACTACATCAAGGATGCGGCCGGTGAGGTGGTGCGCTGGGACTTTTACGGCGGCAACCTGCAAGGCATCATTCAAAAGCTGGACGTGATCGCGGCACGTGGTTTTACCGCACTGTACCTCAGTCCAATTTTTGAGGCGGCCAGCAACCACCGCTATGACACGGGTGATTACTTCAAAATCGACCCGGTGCTGGGGACGCTTGCGGATTTTAAGGCGCTGGTGGCGGCCGTGCACGCCCGGGGGATGCATCTGATCTTGGACGGCGTCTTCAATCACGTTGGCCGCGATTCCCGTTACTTCAACGCGTTTGGCCATTACCCGACGGTCGGCGCGGCGCAGGATCCGAGGAGCCCCTACGCGGACTGGTTCACCTTTAAGCATTTTCCCGATGATTATGCGAGCTGGTGGGGCGTTTTGGACCTGCCGGCGATTAATAAGCAGAGCCAGTCCTTTCACGACTTCATTGCCAAAGGCCCTGACTCGATGATCGGCTACTGGACGGGGCTGGGGGTTGACGGCTGGCGGCTGGACGTCGCCGATGAGCTCGATTTGGGCTTTCTGCGTCAGATTCGCCGGTTGCTGGACCAGTATCCCGAACGCGTCTTGATCGGCGAGGTCTGGGAGGATGCCTCAAACAAGGTCGCGTACGGTGCACGGAGGCCGTACCTGATGGGTGACATGCTGCAAAGCGTGATGAATTATCCCCAGCGCGCCTTGATTCTGGATTTTGTGTTGGCCAAGCAGCCGGCCGCCGCTGTCTTGCAGCAGCTCCTGACGCTGCAGGAAAACTATCCGCCCGCTGTCTTCCAGTCCAATTTCACAAGTTTAAGCACGCACGACACGCCGCGGGTGCTGACCGTTTTGGGCGAGAACATGGCGGCCTTAACGCAGGCGGTGATGCTGTGGACGATGCTGCCTGGCGATCAGGTCGGTTATTATGGCGACGAGGCTGGGCTGACCGGCGGGGCCGACCCGCAGAATCGCAAGTTCTACCCGTGGGGTCGAGAAAATCAGGCGGTGTTGGCCATTTATCAGCAGGCCGCCGCATGGCGTCGGCGTCCAGTGCTGCAAAATACCGCCGCGTTCACCGGTTTCACTTTTGGTGCCGGGCTGGGCGTGGTGCGTGAGTCTGCCGGCCAATCGCTGGTCGCGCTGTTTAACCCGACCGATCAGCCGATGACCTTCACCCCGGCGCAGGCGGATCTGCGGTATTTGACGACTGATCAGCAGGCGCTGTTGCGGGCGGCAACGCTCTCGCCGCATGGTCAGGTGATTCAATCTAGCGACTAAAAAAGCCGTGGGCCTCTTGGTTGAAGAGACTCACGGCTGATTGAGTTAATGGCCCATCTCCGGCATCAGGGTTTCGCGCAGTCCACCGGTTTGGCTGATGCGCGTGTCCTTGGTGATGAAGACCGCCTCGGCGCCTTCGTTTTCCATCAGGGTCAGGCCTTCTGGCAGGCCGGCATAGAAGCCAATAGAGGATAGCACGTCGGCCTTTTCGGCGGAATCGGCGACCACCGTGATGCTGGCCATGTCGGATTCGACCGGGCTGCCGGTTTGCGGGTCGAGCAAATGGTGATAGATGTGGCCGCGGCGATCGAAGTGCCGGAAGTAAATACCGGTCGTGACCAGCGCCTTGGGGGCCGTGGTCAAGGTGGCAATCGGCGGATTCTTCGGGTCGCGCGGATCCGGTAGGCCAACCTGCCACAGTGGCACGCCGCCTTCACTGTTGCCAATCAGCACCTGGTTGCCGGCCAGGTCGATGCGGCCGCCGGTAACGCCGCGGCGCGTCCACAAGTGAGCCAGCTCGTCGAGGATGAAGCCCTTGGCGATGCCGCCAAGGTCCAGGGCCATGCCGGGCTGGCTGAGAAACACGGTTTGCGCCTCAGAGTCCAGAATGACCTGGTCGGGATCCGTCAGTGCCAGTTTTGCCTTGATCTGGTCGGACGAGGGGACGCTGGCGTCGTCAAAACCGATCCGCCACAACCCGACCAGCGGGCCAATCAAGGCGTTATATCCCAGTCCACGCTTGCTCCACGCCACGGCGCGCGCAATGAGGTTGAACACCGGCCGCACCGGAATCTGCACCGGCGATAGGCCGGCCTGTTGATTGATTTGCGCGAGCAGCGAGGTCGAGTCATAGAAGGACAGGAGCTTGGCGTACGCAGAGACGAGGGCGACACTTCTGTCAAACGTGCCAGGCTCACCGCCGCTGTAGATAGTCAAAGTGTTCTTGGCGCCGAGGCCGTCGAATTGAAAGGTAGATGTCATTGGGAAACCTCTTTTCTGAGTGCCAGATGCCGGCACGCTATTCGCTCTTATTATCCTGCCATTGGGAAACGTTTTCAAGCGACGGGGACTAAAGTTATTGTTGGCAAAAAATATTTTTAAAAAATGTCAAGACAGGGCAAATAAAAGTAGTATTATATAAATCAATAAATACTTTGGAGGTGTTGGTGATGATCAATTACACGGCGGCCCACGAGGCGGCCTTGACTGAGTTTAAGGCGGATATCGGGCACTTGAACGCGCTGGCCAATGCAAATCGGCAGAAATTACTCATGATTTTGGGGCAGAGTTCAGACGGTCAAGGAGTCAAGGTCAACGATTTGGCGAAAGAGATAGGACTTTCGCAGCCGGCCACCTCGCACCACCTGAAGACGCTGCACGATATTGGCATGGTGGGGTCACGCCAAGAAGGCAACGTTGTGTACTACTATCTGACACTTGACGACACGATTCACCGGCTGGAGCGGATCACCGCGGCGTTGCGGGCGCGGGCGGCCGAAACGGCAGACGAAGATTGACAGTAGGCCGCTATGGTGGGACACTAAGGACAATATTTCGACCGGAAGTTCAGTAGTTTAGCAGCGGATGCCTCAGAAAGTCGGCGGGGGATGAAAGCCGACCTTCGCTGCCTGACGAATTACACCTTCGCAGCATGGCCTACGGGTGATGGCGTTATTCATCGAGAGTGATGGCTGGTTAGCCATAACGTGGGTGGTACCGCGGAATTTTCCGTCCCTGTTTGCAGATGCGAACAGGGCTTTTTTTCGGTCGTAACCTTAATAGGAGGAACATAATGGCAGAGAATATTTTAGACGAGCTGGCGTGGCGTGGCGCCTTGAATCAACTCACCGATGAGGACGGTCTGCGCAAGTTAACGTCTGAAAAGCATGTTGGCATTTACGTGGGGACTGATCCGACCGGCGACTCGCTGCACGTGGGGCACCTGATCCCGTTCATGATGCTGAAGCGCTTCCAGTTGATGGGGCACAAGCCCGTGATCGTTATTGGCGGCGGCACCGGCTCGATTGGTGACCCCTCCGGTCGCAATTCCGAGCGCGTGCTGCAGACAATGGCCACCATTGACGAGAACAAGAAAAAGCTGACTGTGCAGATGGAGCGCCTGTTTGGCACGGACAATTTCCGCATCGTTGACAACTACAGCTGGCTTAGTAAGCTCAGCCTGCTTGATTTTCTGCGCGATTACGGCAAGTTGTTCCCGGTCAACCAGATGCTGAACAAGGAAGTGGTGGCCAGCCGGCTGGAAAACGGGATCTCATACACCGAATTCACTTACCAGATCCTCCAGTCGATCGACTTTTTGAAGCTGTACCAAACCGAGGACGTGCAGGTGCAACTGGGCGGCGCCGATCAGTGGGGTAACATCACCGCCGGCATCGACCTGATCCACAAGGTGGAAGGTCCGGACGCCAAGGTGTACGGGCTGACCAACCCGCTGATGCTTAAGTCGGATGGCACCAAGTTCGGCAAGTCGGCCGGCGGCGCGGTTTGGCTCGATCCCGAAAAGACCTCGCCCTACGAGTTCTACCAGTTCTGGTTCAACCAGGATGATCAGGACGTTGAAAAGTTTCTGAAGTTCTTCACCTTCTTATCTAAAGAAGAGATTCAGGATCTGGTCGAGGCAACTGAGACGCATCCGGAAAACCGGGAAGCGCAGCGCCGGTTGGCCCAGGAAGTCACCAAGTTCGTGCACGGCCAGAAAGCCGTCGACCAGGCTGAAGCCATCTCCGCCGCACTGTTCTCTGGCGATGTGCAGGACCTGACGGCTGAGGAAATCGAGCAGGGCTTCAAGCAGTTTCCAAGCAAAACGGCGCCGGCCGCCCCTGAGAACATTGTGACTTGGCTGGTGGACACCACCGGCATCGAATCTTCACGGCGGCAGGCACGCGAAGACGTCCAAAACGGTGCTATCACCATTAATGGTGAAAAGCGGCGCGACCTTGACTTCACCGTGGACCCGAGCGCGCATTTTGACGGCGCGTTCACAATCGTGCGCCGCGGCAAGAAGAAGTACTTTCTGGTCCGGATTCAAAAGTAAGCGTCCGGCCCAGAAGAGGTCAATAAAGCGACGGCAGCGTCGCTTTTTTCGTGGCCGCCACCAGCGTGGCCTCGGGTCAGGATGCTATACTAATAAAAAAGGGGGAATTCGGCATGGCCTATTCGGTGATTGGTGCGACTTATCAAAATCAGTCGCTGACCGTCTTTTATTCTGGGCTGGACGGCCAGCGGCTGCTCAGTTTTGAGGCGGCGGGCCACGAAGCCCTGCGGCTGCTCAACGCGGAGCTTTCGGCCTGCCCGCTGCCGGATATCCATGAGCTGGCTGAGCAGGTGCTGACGTTTGCCATCAAGCGGCCGGTCGACCTGCATCGGCTGGAGGAAGCCACCGGCGATGCACTTTCGGTCAGCTGGTTTGCCGATGATCACTTCATCATCGCGGTGATGGATCGAACCGAGGCCTTTCAGCTGCACCTGGAGGTCGTCCCCGTTCGGGCTGAATAAGTGGTTTTGCTCAGGTTGAGAGCAGGCCAAATTGCCTTTGTCGCGTTTCACAAAACGACGCCCAACTGACAGGCGCTCCTGCACCGCGATTCGATCAATGAATCGTGGTGCAGGAGTGCTTTTGCTTTGGGCTAAAAACATTTTTGCCCGCCGGGAATTGACTCGGTTTATTAACTACTCTGTAACGCCGGTGTAACTTCCAACTGATATGTTGATGACAGTCAAAACAGAGGAGTGTGTCAATATGAGGTTAGGGAAGATTGCGGCCGCTTTGGGGGCTGCCGCGCTGATCGGGATTGCCGGCGGATCCCAAACGATGGTTTCGGCGGCCCCGACGGCAAGCACGAGTCAGCCAACTGACGTGATCGAACAGTTGCGAGCAGCTCAGGACCAGGTCCTAAAGTCCAGTAATGAGGCCTCAAACCTGGTCACAAAAATTGCTCAAACTCAAGCGGCTATCGATGATACGCAAGGTAAAATTGGCAAATATCAGGTGCAAATCGATAACGCCACTACTGAGGTGAAAAGTCGCAAGGCGGTGCTGAAAAACCAGCTGGTTGAGCTGCAAAAGCAGATCGGCGATTCGGCCACAGGCAACGTCTACGTTGACTTTTTGCTCAATGCCAAGAACTTCTCAGACTTGGTTGCCCGGGGCTTTACGGTTAACAAGCTTAACCAGGCCTCACGGGAGGCGCTTCAGTCCATTCAAGACGCCAAGGCGAAGGCGGAGACGTTGAAGCAGGCGGAAATAGCGAAAAAGGCCGAGTTAGTGGCCAATCAGGCTAAGCTGGAAGCGGCTAAAATTCAATTGGATAAGGCCACCGCACAGGCCAAAGCGGACGCCACTGCGTTGCAAGGAAAAGTGGCCGCCAGCAAGCCGCAGCTCGTTGCGCTGACGAGCGCCAAGAGTAAGCGTACTGCTTCGGCAGCCAAGGCGCTGGTTCAGGAGACCGCAACACCAGCCACTCAGGCTGCGCCGTCCCGGCCGACCCTCAATGGCGGCTCACTGGTGGCAAATGCCCTGGCGATGCAAGGGGTGCCATACGTTTCTGGTGGTAAGACCACTGCTGGGGTTGATTGTTCCGGCTTAGTGTACGTGGCTGGACGAGCAGCTGGCATTCCGGCGCTGAGCACTTACCACACTTCCCAGGCTCTCAGCTCGATGGGGCAAAATGTTTCAATGGGCAGTCTGCAGCCGGGAGACTTGCTTTTCTGGGGCCGCGTTGGCGCGGCCTACCACGTCGCCATTTACGTTGGCGGTGGCACCTACGTGCACGCGCCTAAGCCTGGCGATCGCGTACACACTGCCAGTATCAACGGCTACCGACCGAATTTTGCGCGGCGGCTTTAATCGGTTTCGCAATGTAAGCTCGCATCTCGGTGTGAGCTTTTTTCTGTGCCAATTTTGGCTTGTTTTATTCTCTGGTTTGTGCATGTACACCTCTCGAAAGTGGGGGAAATGTTGCATTTGCCATATTGCAACAAATGGCGACCTGACAGTCTTTGATTGTTAACCTCGCTGTAACACCTCTGTAACGTTCGCTTGTTACACTCGTCTACAGTTGATTCATTGAGGAGTGAATGTTTAATGAAAATTTCCAAAGCCTTATCAGTTATCGCGGTGGCTGCACTGCTGAGTGCCGGCACCTTAAGTACCGGGACAATCGTTTCCGCCGATTCTGTCAGCGACGCGAAGAGTGCCGTTTCGAAGAACCAGTCGGCCACAGCGGCACTTGTGACCAAGCTGCAGGATGCACAGGCTAATGTCAGCAAGATCAACAACCAAATCTCTGACAAAGTCGTTTCGATTCAAAACACCCAGGACAGTATCGATGCCGCTGAGACTAAGATCGCCGATTACGATGGCCAGATTCAGAAGGCCACCGCTGAGGTCAACAGTCGTAAAGCGGTTTTGAAGCGCCAACTGGTTTCGCTGCAAAAGCAGGTGGGCGATTCCGTTACTGGTAATGTCTACATGGACTTCATGCTGAACGCCAAGAACTTGTCCGATTTGGTTTCTCGCGGCTTCACCGTCAACAAGCTGAACCAAGCTAGCCAGGAAGCCCTGTCTGCGGTTCAGGAAGCAAAGGCGAAGGTCGCATCACTGAAATCCGAGCAGGAAGCCAAGCGGCAGCAGCTGGTTACCAGCAAAGCCACCCTGGTTGCCGATAAGGCCAAACTTGAGACAATGAAGGCTAGCGCCACCAAGCAGGCTAACGATCTTTCTGCTCAGGTCGAAGCAAACAAAGCGCAGTTGACCAATTTGCAGAGTTCGGTGTCCAAGGCAACTGCTGATGCTGCTGCCGCACTGGTTGCCCAGGCCAACACGGCTAAGGCCCAGCCACAAGCTGCAGTGGTGGCAACGAGTCATCACACGGCCGCTTCCGCTGCGACGACGATTGCATCGGCGACCCCGGCCGCTCATTACGGCAGTAACATGTCCGGCTTTGTGGCCGCGGCACTGGCTCAGCGCGGGAAACCTTACGTCTGGGGCGCTGCTGGTCCTTCATCCTTTGACTGCTCCGGGTTAGTGGTTTACGCCGCTAAGCTCGCCGGGCTTGGCAGCCTGCCTCACCAGGCTTCACAACTGCAGCAGATTGGGTCACCGGTATCACTTTCCAATCTGCAGCCGGGTGACTTGCTGTTCTGGGGTGCGCCAGCTTACCATGTTGCGATTTACATCGGCGGTGGCACTTTTGTTCACGCGCCAAATCCTGGCCAGACCGTGACGACTCAGAGCGTCGGTTCATGGACGCCAACCAATGCTCGCCGGATCTAACCAATTAAACATTTACTCAACGAGGTCGGCGATTTGCCGGCTTTTTTGATTGCTGGTTTTAAGGTAAAATGGGCCTAACAACCAAGGAGGGGCACTCATGCAGCGCAAATTGATCGTGATCACTGGCGCGACCGGCACTGGTAAGACCACCGTTTCTTCCTACCTGAAAAAGCACTACGGCGTTGACCGGGTGATGACCCACACCACCCGGCCGCGGCGGCCAGGCGAGGTGGATGGTGTGGATTATTTTTTTGAAACGCCAGAAAGCTTTGCCGCGAATCATTACATCGAGCATGTCACCTATGCGGGCTACGAGTACGGCAGTTCTTACGAGTCTCTGAATCGCGCGTGGACCCATGGCGATTTTGTCTCGATCGTGCTGGACACCAAGGGGGCCTTGACCTATGCGCGTCAGTTGGGCAATCGGCTGGCCGTGCTTTATCTCACGATTGAGGATCCGTCGATTCTGAGGCGGCGTTTATTGAGTCGCGGGGATCCCGAGGAAATGGTGGCCAAGCGGTTGGCCTCACCGGAGTATAAGCGCGACTTGCAGCTGCCAGCAGGGCTTACTGACGTCGCGACGGTCATCAAAAATGACGATTGGCAGCAGGCGTGCCGCCAGATCGATGCGTTCATGCAGCAGCTGACTCAGGCGGCAGTGGCCAAGGGGTAATTGCGGCTAGGCGCCTGATATGATAGACTGAACTAAATCGTAATCAGTCCGATTAAAACGGAGGCCACTATGTCACAGGCAACAATTGCAATTGAAAAAATGAAACAAAGCGGAATGCGGGTCACCAAGCAGCGCCGGGCGTTGGTCGCTTATCTGGACGAAAGTGGGCGCTTCGTGCCGGTGACCCAGCTGGATCGGTACATGCGCAGCCAGTATCCGGGGCTGTCCCATGACACGATTTATCGTAATGTGAAGGCCTTTGAACAGCTTGGAATTTTAGAAAGCGACGTGGAAAACGAGCAGGCTATTGTGAAGCTGCAGTGCGACTTCCAGCACCCGCACCACCACCACTTCATCTGCACCAACTGCCACCGGGTCCAGGAAGTCAAAATGTGCCCGCTGGAATACTTTGAAGACCAGCTGCCCGGCGCCAAAATCGCCAGCCACAACTTTGAGCTTTATGGCTTGTGCGCGGCCTGTGCGCAGAAGCTTGGCCGATAATCGATCCCGCGGTGGCGGGATTTTTTAGTGGCCAAAATGCGATGATTGTGTGCTTTTCGGCTTTCTTAAGCGCACACCTTGGTCGTTTAAGTTAGAATCAAGGTAGCAAGTTTTCAAAGGAGGACCAGTAATGGCCTATCGTACTCCGCCGCTGCTGTCACCGGCGGCAATCGTGTCGCTGATCATTTTGATCAGCGGCTATAACTGGATCAATAACACGGTCAACCCGACCAGCACGCCGAAGTCCCCGGCGGCACAGAGCTCCCTGGTGTCCAGCATGAAGGCTAAAGATAGCAGCTCGTCGTCGTCCAGCAGTCCGGCCTCATCGTCGAGCAGCAAGCCGGCCGAGTCTTCCAGCGCGCCGGCGGCCTCGAGTGCCTCGACTTCATCAAGCCAGCCTGAAACCACCACCGGCGAAGGGGCAGAGTCCTCGAGCAGCAGCGAAAGCAGCGTCACGTCCAGCAGCAAGCCAGCCTCGAGCAGCAGCTCCAGCACCCAGACCGGCACCACGACCCAGGGCGGCACTGACGCAACCAGCACCAATCAATAGGAGGTGAGTACATGCTGACGGCTTTAGACGTCCTCAACCGACTGCTCAGTTATTTCAACATTCAAGATAAGGCCAAAGGCAAGGCGTTCACGGTGGTGGCGGGTGCCGCTAACTTTTACATTCTGTATCTAGCCATCACTTGCCTCCGCTATCCCGGTTACCGCATCAAAGGGGTCCTGTTTCTGCTACTGTTTTTGGTCCTGCTGTATTTCGTTGTGCTGAATGTGATTTATTACTACACGGACAAAACGGTGCCGTTTGACATCTCGCCCAAGGTGGAAAAACTCCTTGGTGGGAATCCGGAACGCATGAAAGAGGCCGAATCCGCCCTGACGCGGCAGAATCAGTCCGGCGCGGCCAGCGGGCTGTTCGCTGACCAGCAGCTGCTGCCGACGACCGTGATCAGCTCAGACGCGCAGCAGCACGCGCTGGCCGTCCTGGTCGACCAGCTGGTGAAAACCGGCGCGCTCACATTAAATTATCAAGGGCTTGATGAGCGGGCCGTTCTGCGGGTGGCGCAGCACTCACACAAGCCGGTGTCCGCGATGGGCGGTCCGTTTGACCTGCCATACTTCCGCTTGAGCCAAGAAAATGGCCACCTGCTCGTGTATGGCGGGCTGAATGCCCTGCAGCCGGTGGTGCTGGGCGAGATCACACAGGTCGGTTTGATGCCGGTCAAGCAGGCAGAAAAGGATTATCAGCTCGCTGCTGCCCACGTTTTTCTGCAAGGCGGCGAATCGAAGCGGCCCGGCCGCGCCGGGTTGCTGACCGAACACGCGCCTTATACGATCAGCGTCCAAGTGGCGTACACGCCGCGGCCAAAAGTGACAACGCCGCAATAAAACTTGCACCGCGCCTGAATATTGGTAGAATTATTTAATAGATATGATAATTCGACCAATGTTTCAGACGTTTTTTTGTCCGCTAGATTGTTCTCAAATGGCTGACAAGCGTCTTGAAACCGTGGCCGGATGCGGCACGCTGAAACGGCTTCCAGGCTAGCAGAGCGTGCGGGTGGTTATCAAGCCGTGACTTGACACCTAATTTGCAGGTCATTATTCTTGCAAACAGTTGTCCTGACGCGGTATTCTAGACGCAAGCACTGCGCACTATATTTTGCTTGCGTAAAGGGGGAATCACGATGTCAATGATCGAATTTCACGACGTCGAGAAATACTATGGAAAGTTTCACGCGTTAAAGAACATCAATCTGACCATCGACCGTGGTGAGGTCGTGACCATCATCGGGCCCTCTGGCTCGGGCAAAAGTACGCTGCTGCGCACGATTAACGGCCTGGAGCGAATCACTTCCGGTCAATTGATCGTCAACGATTTCGATCTGGCGGACAAAAAAACGGACATGAACCGCATCCGCAAGAACGTCGGCATGGTTTTCCAGCACTTCAATCTTTACGCAAATAAGACGGTGCTCGAAAATATCACCCTGGGGCCGACATTGGTGCTCAAAGAGGATCAGGCAAAAGCCAAGAAGGAGGCCATGGATCTGCTGGACATGGTCGGGCTCGCCGACCAGGCGCCCAAGTTGCCAGCCGCCCTGTCCGGGGGCCAGAAGCAGCGGGTCGCCATCGCACGGTCGCTCGCAATGAATCCGCGCGCCATTTTATTTGATGAACCGACGTCGGCGCTTGATCCGGAAATGATTGGCGACGTGTTGGACGTCATGCAAAAAATTGCCAAGCAGGGCATGACGATGGTCGTGGTCACCCACGAAATGGGTTTTGCCAAGCGCGTGGGCGACCGCATCGTCTTCATGGCGGACGGCCAGATCCTCGAGGACTCTTCCGACGTGGCCGGCTTCTTCGATCACCCGAAGGAACCGCGGGCGCAGGAATTCATCAGTAAGATCTTGAACCACTAGGAGGGGAGACTATGGCTAAAAGAATTCGCCGCCTCGGCGTGCTTTTTGCCGCTCTTGCCATGCTCCTGGTGGTGAGCGGCTGCGGCAAGTCCGTGGCAGATAGCGATGCGCTGGCCCGCGCCAAGCGGACCGATAAGATCGTTTGGGGCGTCAAGGCCGACACCCGCCTGTTCGGGCTGATGAATACTAAGACTGGCCAGATCCAAGGGTTTGAAGTAGACATGGCGAAGGCCTTGACCAAACAGATCCTGGGCAAAAATGGCAAGGCAGAGCTGACCCAAATCACCTCGGACACCCGCGTGCCAATGCTAAAGGCGGGTAACGTCGACGCCGTGATCGGCACCATGACGATCACGCCAGAGCGGCTCAAGCAGCTCAACTTTTCCAAGAGCTACTTTTCTGCCGGCCAGTCGCTGCTGGTTGCCAAGGGCAGTAAGATCAAGTCAGTCAAGGACCTGAAGAAGGGCACCTCAGTTATCGGGGTTCAGGGCTCAAACTCGGTGGACAACATTAAAAAGGCGGCGCCAGATACCCGGGTGCTGCAGCTGTCCGATTACTCGCAGGCTTTCACGGCGCTGAAGTCCCATCAAGGCGACGCGTTGACGACTGATAACGGCATCCTTTACGGGATGTCGCAGCAGGATCCGCGTTACGTGGTGGTCGGCGGCACCTTCACCAAGGAGCCGTATGGCATCGCGATGAACAAAGGCCAGACCAATTTGACCAACGCGATGAACCAGGCGCTGGACACGCTGCAAAAAAGCGGAACTTACGAACGCTTGCTTAAGAAATGGTTCAGCGACGTGCCGGGCTTTGACGTTCAGGAGGTGCAGCCATGATCAACATCTTGACGAACAATTTTGGCACCCTGATTTCCGGGCTGGGTTACACGCTGCTTTCCTCGATTATCGCCTTGGTCGCCAGCTTGATCATCGGCACGGTGTTTGCGCTGCTTGAGATTTCGCACAAGAAATGGGTCCGCGTCATCGGCAAGGCTTACGTTGAGTTCATTCGCAACATTCCGCTGCTGGTTATCACAATGGCCTTTTACGTCATCGTGCCGCAGTTTGTGATGCAGATGGACGGCTTCACTGCCGGGACCATTGGCCTGACAATCTACACCTCGGCCTTCATCGCCGAAACTGTGCGTGCCGGGATCCAGGCCGTGCCCGCCGGCCAGATGGAAGGCGCCCGCAGCAACGGCCTCAGCTACACGCAGGCCATGGTGCACATCGTGTTTCCGCAGGCCATCAAGATCGTGGTGCCGTCGCTTGGCAATCAGTTCATCAACTTGGTCAAGAATTCGAGTATTCTGGCCTTCGTTGCGGGCTTTGACCTGATGTATCAAGGCAAGATCATTGCAGCCACCACCTTTAACACCTTTGACACCTACTTGGTGGTCGGGGTCTTGTACCTGGTGGTCACGATGCCGATGTCGTACGCGATGCGGTACCTTGAAAAACACTGGTCACGGGCATAGGAAGGGGGAGCGAGAATATGCAAAACTTTATTAATGCTTACTCTGCTGTCAACCTGTCCTACCTGCTCCGCGGTCTGTGGGTCACCGTCGAAGTTTCGGTGGTGTCCATCTTCTTCAGCTTCATCATCGGCACGCTGCTGGGGGTCGCTCGGTACGTCAAAATCAAGTACTTCAGCGCCATCGTTGGGTTCATCATCGACCTGATCCGCAACCTGCCGCTGCTTCTGATTTTGTTCTTCACGTACTTCGCGCTGCCGAACATCGGCATCCGGCTGTCCGTCATCCCGGCGTCGATCATCGCGATGACGGTGTTTGAGTCTGCCATGTTGGCCGAGATTATTCGGTCCGGGATCGGCGCAGTGCCGATCGGTCAAATGGAGGCCGCGCGCAGCAACGGCATGACCTACTCGCAGGCGATGATTCAGATCATCTTGCCCCAGGCCTTTAAGAAAATGATCCCGCCGCTGGTTTCTCAGTTCATTTCCCTGGTTAAGGATACCAGCTTGGCCACGATCATCCTGCTGCCTGAACTGACGCAGCACGCGCAGATCATTTACGGGCAGAACGTCAATTACACGATTCCGATGTTCGCCGCGCTGGCGCTGCTCTACTTCATCGTCAATTATGCGTTGTCGGTCGCGTCGCATGTGATCGACCGGCGCCTCAACTAGTTCCACAACGTCATCGCCGGCTCGGAGATGGCGTTTTTTGGTGGAACAAATTAAAATAAAATGTCAATGTTTTCACTTAAATTTGTATGCGCTATACTTGCCCCAATGTGAGCAAGGAGGCAAACAATGACAGAGGAATTTAATCAGCGCAAAGCGAACCAGCAGGTGCGTCTGCTGCACCAGGCCATTTACGCTGGCTTCAGCGATCTTCAGGACATGCAGATCTGGCATGAGACCCGCGAAGACCACCGGGACGTGCCACCGGCAGACGCCGACTGGCAGCCCGTCAAGGTGGGCGATACTTGGTCCGGCCGCGACGATTACTACTGGCTGCGCTTCAAGGTGCAGGTGCACGCCAGCAAGGCCAGTGAGACCGTGCTGCGCCTGGATCTGGGACGGACTGGGGAAGGCAACAACTCCGGGTTTGAAGCACTGCTGTTTTTGAACGGCAAGCCGCGTCAGGCCGTGGACTCAAATCACGAAGAGGTGTTTTTGGGGCCTGAGTATGATGGCCAAACCGTCGATATTCAGATCATGATGTGGACCGGGCTGGAAGGCGGCGGGCCCAAAAAGATTCAGCATTACGTCTTCACGACCGCGCAGCGCGGGCCGGAGCGGCGGACCGTGCGCCGAGCATACCGGTACCTGAGCAACATCGTCAACCTGATTCCGGAACTCAGCGAAGATAATCCGCTGCGCTACGATTACATTCGCTTGGTCAAGCACGCGTTTAAGGGCTTTTTCTGGGCGACGGCGACCCCTGCGGAAACTGAACAGGACGCCGAGCAGGCGCTGAGTCTGATCGATGCTTTCATTGCCAAGCACCAAAACGAAAAATTGGACTTTGCTGTCGATGCTATTGGTCAGACGCACATCGATGTGGCCTGGCTCTGGCGGTACCGCCACACGCGTGAAAAGGCGCGCCGGTCGTTTGCGACGGCGCTGCGCCTGATGGACCGCTATCCCGACTTCAAGTTCTTCTATTCCACCCCGCAAGTGCACAAGTTTGTTGAAGAAGACGACCCGGAGATGTTCAAGCAGATTCAGGCGCGCGCAGCAGAAGGCCGCTGGGAGCCGGACGGCGGCACCTGGCTGGAGCCGGACACGAACCTGCCAAGCGGTGAGGCCCTGGTGCGCCAATTCCTGTACGGGACGCGCTACTTTGAGCAAAAATTCCACCACAAGCAAACCGTGATGTGGTTGCCGGATGTTTTTGGGTACTCGTACGCGCTGCCCCAAATCATGCAAGGCTTTGGCATCAAACGGTTTGTGACCATCAAAATTTCTTGGAATGACACCAACCGGATGCCCCATGACTTGTTCATGTGGACCGGGCTGGATGGCAGCCGCGTGCTGACACAATTTTTAACCACGGTTGAACGCACCGAGGATTACTCGCAGTCCAAGGTCTGGAACTACACCTATAACGGTGAGATTTCGCCGCATGTCGTAATGGGCTCTTACCACGAGTACAAGGATAAGGACAAGTCCAACGTGCTGCTGATGCCTTATGGCTTTGGTGACGGCGGCGGCGGTCCGACCAAGGAAATGATTGAGAACCTGCACGTGATCGACGCGCTGCCAGGCCTGCCGCACGCCAAGAACAAGACGGTCGCCGATTTCTTCAATGACCTGGAGCAGTCAGTCAAAGGCAACGAGGAGACCTATCCGGAGTGGAACGGTGAGCTCTACCTGGAGTTCCACCGCGGCACTTACACCTCGCAGGCGAAGACGAAGCGCAACAACCGCAAGCTTGAACTCGCATTGCGCCGCGCCGAAATCCTGGCGACTACTGCGCTGGTGGAAAAGGGGACGCCATACCCGAAGGCCGAATTCGACCGGGCCTGGGAGATTTTACTGCGCAACCAGTTCCACGACGTGCTGCCGGGTTCCGCCATTGGCGAGGCCTACGAGGATGTTGATAAGCTTTACGCCGAGGCTTTTGACCTACTGGCCAAAATCACGGCTGCGCGCACTGCTGAAACTAGCGGCATTGAGCTGAGCAATCCCCTGCTTGGCGAAAAAGCGGCGGCATTTGTGCCTGAGAAACAAGCAGGTGAGTTTAAGACCGCGGCGGGGACGACGGTTCAGGCGAAGCGCTTAGGCACGGGTTATGTGTTGCCTAATGTCACCGTGCCGGCCTTGGGGACAACCGCGTTGACCTTCACCCCAATTGGTGAAGCGGCCGCACCGACCCCTAGCCAGACGAACCAGATCGAAACCCCGCATTATCTGATCAAGTGGAATGCGGCCGGGCAGCTGACCTCCGTGTACGACAAGGACAACGACCGGGAAGCCATCAAAACAGGCGGCCTGGGCAATGTTCTGACCATTTATGAAGACCGGCCGACCTCATTTTCCAACTGGAACATTGATGCCGATTATCCGGATAAGTCGCGCACGCTTTCTGCTGAGTCGATCACGACGTATCAGGAAGCGGCCGGCTGCCGCGTGGTCTTCAAGTACCGGTTTGACCAGTCGACGGTCACGCAAACGTTGATTGCCGAAAATGACTCACGCCGGCTTGACTTCAAGACGACGGCTGATTGGCATCAGCACGAACTGCTGCTGCGGACCAGCTTTGACCTGAACGTCCTGACCGATCAGGCGACGTACGACATCCAGTTCGGCAACATTCAGCGCTCGGTTGCCCGCAACACCTCCTGGGAACAAGCCAAGTTCGAGGTCGTCGGCCACCAGTGGGCCGACTTCTCCCAGCGCAACTTTGGGGTGGCGCTGCTTAACGACAGCAAGTACGGTTATGCGGCGACTGACCGCGGGCTGTCGTTGTCTCTGATCAAGTGTGGGGTCTACCCGGATACTGATGCGGATCAGGGACTGCACGAGTTCACCTACAGCTTGCTGCCGCACCGTGGCGACTTCATCGAAGGGCGCGTGGCGGAAGCAGCCGCGGACTTGAACGACCCCGTGGTCGTGCGGCAAAATGCGGCGAGCGGCCTGACGCCGCTGTTCACGTTTGAAAAGGCGGACGCGGTTCAGGTCGATGCCATCAAGGCGAGCGAGGACGGTGATGCGGTCATCTTGCGGTTGCACAACAACACGCCTGGCGACACGCAGCTGCGCATTTCGCCGACCTTCGCTTTTGCCAGTGCCGAGCGGGTGGAGCTGGATGAATCGCCAGTGGCTGAGCTGACCGCTGGGGATGATGGCGCGTTTGACCTGGCGCTGAAGCCGTACCAGATTTTGACCGTGGCCTTCAAGCGGAATTAATCTCGGAAGCTCTCATACTTTTCTCACATAAGTGCTTGACACTTATCAGATTTTCATTTAGTATGACTGTCAATAAAGACGAAGAGTAGCAGAGTAGCTGAGTCAGCCATGTCAGTGAGCCGCGGTGAGTGGAAAGCGGTGATGGTCAATCAGCGAAAGTAGGCTATGAGTTGGTGCGGCGACTACGGAAGTTGCACCTGGGATTGCGCCCATTACAGCAATGGCATATTGCCGAATGAATCGGCCGTACGCTCAGAGGTCTAGTTGGCGACGACTAGGCGAATTAAGGTGGTAACGCGCGCAAGCGCCCTTAGCAAATCATTTGCTAGGGGCGCTTTTCCTGTCTTCCGGGATTCTCTCTAGCTCGCGCCTTTTCGTTAATCTTTCATTGGAGGCAGCATTATGGCAAACACCAATCCGAAGCTGACCAAGCGTCAGTACATCACTTTAGGCTCCATGCTATTCGGCCTGTTCTTTGGCGCCGGCAACCTGATCTTCCCAATTCATTTAGGTCAGCTGGCAGGCGGCAACTGGCTTCCGGCCACGTTGGGGTTTCTGCTGTCGGCCGTGCTGCTGCCGCTGCTGGCCATTCTCGCCATTTCGATGACCGAATCCGATTCGATGTTCCACCTGGCCCGGCCGGTCGGGCGCGGGTTCGCGCTGTTTTTCCTGATTGCCACGCACGCCAGCTTGGGCCTGTTGATCGCGACTCCGCGCACGGCAACGGTCGCGTTTGAAATGGCGGTCCAACCGTTCATCGGCCAAGAAAATACTCGCTGGTGGCTTTTGGGGTTCACGGCGCTTTACTTTGCCGCCGCGTACTTCTTTTCCCGCAAGCCGTCGAAGATGACCGATTACGTGGGTAAAATCCTAAATCCGTTGCTGCTGCTGTTGCTGGCCAGCGCGTTCATTGCGGCGTTTCTCATCAAAGGGGACGGTGGGACGCTGCTTCGCGCCACGCACGCCACCGCGGCGGGCAGCAACCTCACCAACGGCTTTTTGCAGGGTTACAACACCATGGATGCGCTGGCCGGCCTGGGCTTTGGGGTCACCATTGTCACTGCGCTTGGGTTCTTCGGCGTTAATCGGCCGCTTCAGCGCTCGAAGGATGTGGCGAAGGTTGGCGCCTTGGCCATGGGTCTGGAGGCAATCATCTACGCGCTGCTGATCGCGCTGGGGGTGCTCTCGCTGAACTTTACCAAGCTGTCAGCCAATGGCGGCCCGGCGTTCACAGCAATCATGACGCATTACACCGGGCTGATTGGCACGGGGCTGCTTGCGGCGATGACGCTGCTGGCCTGTCTGACCTCCGCTATCGGTTTGGTGACCTCGCTGTCGCAGGACTTGGGTCACCGCTTTCCTAAAATCGGCTTCAAGCGGTTTTTGCCACTGACCTGCACGGGCTCGTTCATCATCGCCAACTTCGGGCTGAATGACATCATCACGCTGTCCACACCAGTGCTGATGCTGCTGTACCCGCTGGCCATCGCGCTGATCGTGCTGGGCATCTTGCACCCGTTCATCGGCAAGAACCCAATCATTTATAAAACGACCGTCTTCATGACGCTGATTCCGGCCGTCCTCGACGCGTTGCACTCACTTTACACGGCCTTTCCAGCGCTTTCGCTGCTCAAGGGGATCGATGCGTTTGCCAGCACCTACATTCCGTTGTTTAACATTTCGATGGACTTCCTGCCGTTTATGCTGATCGGCCTGATCGGCGGTACGCTGATTGCTAAGCTGTCCGGCCAGCCGCTGCGAGATCAGTCTTACGAGGCGCTCGACAGCGAAGATTAGGTTATGCTTCTTCCCAAAAGTACAAAGCGGCCAGTGAGGGACTTTTTGCCCCCGCTGGCCACTTTGCGTTGTTCATCAAGATTACGATTTGAAGATTGAATTTTTCGACTGTGTCTGGTGCATCATTCGAAATGGTGGCGTTACCTGATTTAACGGGAAACAAAAGGCATTGGTGTGACGGTATTTTTCTATTTGCAAATTGACAAAACGAGTTAGCCACTGGTTAAGTCACGAATAGCACTTTGAAATTTTTCATCGTTGAGTTTCAGGTCCAAATCATCTCTCATTTCATCAAAGAGCATTTCTAAGATGGCAAGGTAATTCTCGTAGCTTAACTGCCCGGTTGTCACGTCCAACCAAATGGTGCCGTCATCTGAGTTGCCGGCGCTCAGTAGGAGATGATGCTCTGATAAGCTCACACTGTTGTCCTCCTTAAGGCTGAATTCGTCAACTGATGTGACTGGGTGAAATGTTTTGATTATCTTATAAAGAATACGCCAGATACCAACTTTCTCCTGTACTCAGAAAGTTTACAAAAACCGTCACAGGCAGTAAGGCCGAAGCCAGATTACCTATGACGGTTAGAGCGGAAGTTAGCCCTTAATCTTAATTCAATTGAGTTTGGGGACTTAGTCTTCCTCAACCAGATACTGCCGCAGCTTGCCAGCCTGAATCGGGTTGACAGTGGTTTTGACCTTCGTGCCATTTTCCACGTACTCAGTCTTGATCACACCGGTTTCGCGGTTGATGAAATCGACGAGCTGACCCTGGTCAAACGGGATCAGGTAGGTGTGAACGGCGGAGTCCGCGAAGACACGCGCCGTGATCATCTGAACCAGCTTGTCCAGCGACGCCGGATCCTTGGCGGAGTATATCAGCGTGTTGCCGTTCTCCTCAGGGAAGCGGGTGCCGGGCCGCAGATCTGCCTTGTTGTAGGCCTCGATCATCGGGATATTCTCGATACCGATGCTTTTCAGGGTGTCGGTGGTGACCTTCATCATTTCTGGGTAGTGCTCGTCGTGATAGTCGACAACCTGGATCAGGAGGTCGGCGTTGGCCGCCTCGGCCAGCGTCGCTTTGAACGAGTCGATCAGGTTATGCGGGAGCTTGGACACGAAGCCAACCGTGTCGGACAGCAGGAACTTCCGGTTGTCCTTCAGGCTGATCTGACGCACCGAGGTGTCCAAGGTCGCAAACAGCATGTCTTTTTCAAAAACTTGTTTGTCGGCGCCGCGGTCGGTGTAGCGGTCCAGCAGTCCGTTCATTGTTGTGGACTTGCCGGCGTTCGTGTAACCGACTAAGGCGACGACAGGCAGCTTGTTTTCTTTGCGCTGGGCGCGGCGCACTTCCTCGCCGACATCGGCGTCCTTGAGCTCGCGCCGCAGCCGGGCGATGCGCTTGTTCAGCACCCGCTTGTCCATTTCCAGCTTGGTTTCACCGGCGCCGCGGTTAGCCAAACCGCCGGCGCCACCGCCGCCTTGCTGGTCCAGTTTATTCGCTGACGGGTGCAGACGCGGCAGGGCGTATTGCAGCTGGGCAATTTCGACCTGCGCCTGAGCTGTTTTGCTGGCCGCGCGCGAGGCAAAAATGTCGAGAATCAGCTGAGTGCGGTCGACGACGTGCAGCTTCATTTCCTTTTCCAGGTTGCGCAGCTGCGACGGGGACAGCTCATCGTTGATGACCACGGTGGTCGCGTCATTGGCGCGCGCCAGTTCCGCGACTTCCTCAACCTTGCCAGAGCCAAAATAGGTGGCGCCGGTTGGCCGGTCCAGGTTTTGGCGAGTGTCGCCGACCACGTCATAGTGGCGGGCCAAGGCAAGCTCCTTGAGTTCCTGCATCGAGTAGTCAAAATTTTCTTGCATCCGGGAGATCCCGGCGATAATTACTTTTTCAGGTATTTCTTGCATAAATCCTCCATTGGGCACTGCTTGCCGCACTTCACAAAAAAAGGGGCGCACTAAGCTCCCCAGACGTGTGAAACCGGCTCGCAAGCAGCGCAAAAACGATTAGTCATTGGTCGGCGTTGCCTTTCTTAAGCGCATCGCAAGTCGGCTCCTTTCCTTATAGATGCCTTCAGTCTAACACGATTAGGCGATTCCAGCCAATTAGGCCTTCGGCGCTGGCGACGTGCCTTGGGCCAGTTTACCCAGCTTTTCGCCCAGCGGCTCGACCGGCTTGGTCAGGACCTGAACCTTGCCCGAGATTACCTGCATGCGCAGGGGCAGGCCCACGCTTGGGTCGCCGTCAATGCGACTCTTGAGCTTCGTATTCGGCGTCTTGTTCTCGATGGTCAGACTGTCGGCGGCAAAGTACGTCATCCCCGGCAGCTTGGCAAAATTCCCGGTCAGAAAGTACGGCAGCATCAGCAAAAAGCCGCCAAGCGTCGGTTTTGGCGCGACGAAGACGTGAAACAGGCCGTCGTCGGGCTTGGCCTGCGGGGCAAAATTGCGAAAGCCGCCGACCGAGTTGGTCATGGTGACCAACAGAAAGCTGGTGTTGCGCTCCCAAGTGGTCCCGTTTCCGGCGATTTTCAAGTGCCAGTGCTGGTTGCGGCTCAGCGAGTTCAGCCCGCGCGTGAGATACACAATCGGTCCGAAGCGCTGCTTGTCTTTTTGCGAAACGGACACCGCCGCGTTGGCCAACACGCCCAGCGTCAGCGTTGAAATCATGACGCGGTCGTTGACGATGCCGATGTCCAGGTCATGCGGCGTGCCTTCCAGCAGGTTGACCAGAGCCAGGTCGGGCATCAGCGGGATGTGCAGCACCTTGGCCAAGTTGTTGACGGTGCCTTGGGGGATGATGCCTAGGCGCGGCGGGGTGCGGCGTTTGACCAGCCCGCCGGCCACCTGATTGATCGTGCCGTCGCCGCCGATGGCCACGACCACCTCGCTTTTGGCGTGAAAGGCCAAGTCAGTGGCGTCGCCCGGGGCTTTGGTCGGCTGTAGGAGGGCGGTGTGGCCCGCTGCTTTGATGCGGCTGGCCATGTGCTCAGCCACTGCCGAGGCCCCTTTGCGCCCAGCCTCCGGATTGTAAATCAGTGTGTAAGAAGTCATACGCGCATCCCTCCAATAGCTCCAGTGTAACACGCTGGGGCCGAGGCGTTAGACGTGAAAAGCGGGCACTCACCAGCGCATACTTTAGAAAAAGGGGGAATCGCCATGTTACACACGACGCTGATCATTGCAGGAGCGCTCACCATCGGTACCGTGGCTGTGCTGACGGTCGTGCGCAGACGGACCAATGTGCCGGTGCCAATGCCGGTCGCTCGCCGCCGTTGAATTTTTGTGAAGGCTCGAGGTGCGGATCGGTCCTCGCCGCGACCTAATGAAAGCCCCTGACAAGTGTTTAGAAAACTTGCCAGGGGCTTTTGCGTGATGTTGTGAATTTAGGTTAGTTCTCTTCCGTGACGATCCCCCGCCGGCCGTTGCGCGTGGCGGACAAGGTTACCGCGACCATCACAATGTCGATCACAAGGATGACGCCCCACTTGAGGGCGACCGGTGCGTTTGCCAGGATACTGGTGGCTAAGCCGTAGCTGACAAGCGCAATCAAGGCAACGTCGGTCACGATGGTGATCAAGACCCAGGTGGTCGGCTTGAACGCATTACCGCTTTGCTGGCGTTTGGCGATCCACGGCATCATGAAGCCAAGCACGACCATGCCGATTGGCACGATGATGTTCATTGCCAGCTGCAGCGCGAAGGTATCAGCAGTGGCGTCAGTCGGGAAGAAGCCCAACAGTGCAAGCAGCGCGGTGATGCCGAGCATCCACGCGCCGACGAAAATGGCCACGTGGCGGTTCTTCAGGTAAGTGTAGCTTGGCTTCGGGAACCGCTCCGGGTGAATGCGGACCATCAGGTAGGCCCAGAACAGGAAGCAGGTCGAGGCCGGTGACACGATGCCGTTCAGGTTGAGCAGCCAGTTGAAGATGTCGTTGATCTTCGGCAGCAGGCCGCCCAGCGCCATGATCAAGGCACACAGGATGGTGGTCATCCAGTAGCCGTTGATCGGCAGGCCGTCGCTGTTTTTCTTGGTCAGCTGACGCGGCATGAAGCGCTTGGCCACATCCGACAAGAAGACGCGGGTCGAGGCGTCCAGGATGACGGCCAGCTGGGCGAGCATGTAAATGCCCTGCACGCCGGCAAACACGTACATGAGGCTCTTACCCATGCCGAACTGCTCCCCGATACGCAGGAACGCGTAGTAGGAGCCGTTCATTTTCAGATCGTTCGGCAGGTGGTGGGCATTGAAGTACACGCCCAAAGAAAAGGTGCCAAGGAGAGTCAGGAACATCGTCATGATGGCAATCATCTTCAGGGCCTTGGGGAAATCCTTGGCCGGGTGCTTCATGTCAGCGGTGTATGGCGCCGCCAGTTCCGAGCCGTTCATCGCGAAGACGAACAGACCGAACGTGGACAGGAAGCCCAGTGAGAAGAAGTCCTTGGGGATGAACGCCTTGAAGTTGAACGGGTGGGTGGCAATCGGGTTGCCCTTAGCCAGCCCCACAAAGGTCATGATGACGAACAGCACGGTCATGATGAACATGGCCCCGCCGCCGATGGTGGACATCACTTCCAGTGACTTGTTCTTAAACAGGTGCTGGATCCAGATGAAGACCACGAAAATCGCGGCGGTGGTGATCCCAAACCAGGCATTACCCAGGTGGGCCTGAATGTTGCCGTTACCGGAGATGATCCACCCCAGCGAGATGACGACCGAGTTGGCGACATCGACAACGTAAGGCAGGCCGGTGATCCAGTAGAACCAAGCGGCGTAGTAGCCGACGGTGTCGCCGTTGGTTTCGCGCATCCATGAGGTGATGCCGCCGCCGCGTTCGGCGAAGGTCGAGCCCATGTGGGCGACGATCAGGTTGTAAGGAAGCACGTACAGGAACGTCATCAGGACCCATGAGGTGACGGCGACGAGTCCTTGGTTCTGGAAGTTATAAATAATATCATCAAAGCCGATGACGGTGACGAAATCCATCAGGCCGACAATGACCCATGGAATATATTCTTTTCTATCTTTAGTATCCATTTTTTCCTCCGAGTGTGACTAAGTACGGTCAACTCTCAAAGGCCCGGGGCTTTATTTCTGCGCATAGGGCTCCTCCAAGTCAGACAATTTTGTCTTACCCATTTTACCCTATATTGGTTTTCAGTAAACACCTAAAATGAAGGACCCGGTGTGACTGGAGAAAATTGTCCCACGAATGTTGAACCGCATGAAAATAAACTCGGACACATTTGGGTGAGCCCAAACAAAAACGCCACCAGCCGTCTGGCCGATGGTGGCGTAAAATGGTGACTAATTCTTTCACGCGGCGCTAACGCCTTTGCGGCCGTTGCGCGTGATCAGCAGCACGAGCCCCACTGCAAGCAGGTCGAAGACAATGACCAGTGCCAGCTTAGGCAGGGCGGCAAGGCTCGCAAACAGGCGCACATCGATGCCGTAGCTGACGGCTGCGACCGCCCCAATCGCGAGTAGCACGGTGATGATCTGCCAGCCGCGAACGCTGAAGGCCGCCCCGCGGGCTTGCTGCCGCTTGGCGAGCCAAGGCATCATGAAGCCCAGGATGATCATCCCTGCCGGTACCGCAAAATTTAGCGTCAGCATGGTGGCGAAGGTCTTCGGATCTGAATCGGTTGGGAAGAAGCCCATGACCGCCAGAATGAAGGTGACGCCGAACATCCACAGGCCGACCAGAAAGCCCAGCTTGTCAGACTTGATGTAGGTGTATTCCGGGGTCTTGAATTGGTCGGAGTGCCGCCGCAGCATCATGAAGGCCCAAAACAGGAAGCAAGTCGCAAACGGCGATACAATGCCGTTCAGGTCCAGCAGCCAGTTGAAGATGTCGTTGATTTTCGGCAGCAGGCCGCCGAGAGCCATGATGACGCCACAAATCGCGGTGGTCAGCCAGTAGCCGTTGATCGGCAGGCCATCGCTGTTCTTCTTGGTCAGCTGCTTGGGCAGGAAGCGTTTGTTCACGTCGGCCAGGAAAATCCGAGTAGAACCGTCCAGCAGAATGGCCAGCTGCGCCAGGTCGTACAGCAGCTGCGTGACCGTGAAGGTGTACAGCAGCGTGTTGCCCAGGCCAAACTGATGACCGATCAGCTGAAATGCGTAGTAATTCCCGTTCATTTTCAAGTCGTTCGGCAGGTGGTGGGCGTTAAAGTAGACGCCCAGACTGAAGGTGCCAAATAGAGTCAGGAACATGGTCATGATGGCGATCATCTTCAGCGACTTGGGAAAATCGCGACTCGGGTGCTTCATGTTGCCCGTGTACGGCGCGGCCATTTCGGAGCCGTTCATCGCGAAGACGAACAGGCCGAACGTGGACAGAAAGCGGAAGGACCAGAAGTGCTTCGGCATGAAGGCCTGCAGGTTGAACGGATGGGTGGCGATCGGCCGGCCCTGCTTCAGGCCGACGAACGTCATGATGACAAACATCACCGTCATCCCAAACATGGCGATCCCGCCGATAGTGGACATGACCTCCAAGCTCTTGTTCTTGAAGAGGTGCTCGAGCCAGATGAAGACCACGAACACGAAGGCGGACAGAATTCCGAACCACGCGTTCCCCATGTGCGACTGAATGTTGCCGTCGCCGTTAAGGATCCAGCCGGCGGAAATGATGACTGAGTTGGCCACGTCCACAACGTAAGGCAGTTCAGTGATCCAGTAAAACCAGCCGGCAAAGTAGCCGACCGTATCGCCGTTGGTCCGGCGCATCCAGGACGTGATGCCGCCGCCTTCGTCAGAGAAGGTCGACCCCATGTGCGCGACGATCAGGTTGTAGGGGATGACGTAAAAGAACGTCATCAGCACCCAGGTGAACAGCGCGACCAAGCCCTGATTGCGAAAATTATAAATAATATCATCAAAGCCAATCACGGTGACGAAGTCCATCAGGGCGATGATGAACCATGGAATGTAATGATTTTTTTCGTCTAATTCATTATTCATTTGATTACTCCTCAGCTGTCAGTGACGTTCAACAAACCGAGGGCCGGGGGCTTTGTTGCGGGCCATGACCACCCTCCTCACGGGCACTGTGCGGCAAACTTGCACAGTTTACTTATGACACTATTGATTAATTCTAGACGTCTTTTCAGAAAATTCTAGGCCATTTCAGAAAATATGTTGAGAAATGGTTAAGCGACTTACAGAGTTGTTAGCGGCCACCCGCAAAACGTAAGGTCACAGCGCGGCGTTTTACGTTACGATATTGGCATGGACAAATTAGGGGGCACTCGCCTCAAATGGAGGAATCAACATGGCAGAGCAACCGGTCGTCAGCGTTAAGGACGTCACCAAAACTTATGGCAAGCGCGGCGAAAAGCAGTATCAGGCCTTGAAAGGCATCACGTTTGATGTGCAGCCCGGCGAATTTGTCGGCATCATGGGGGCCAGCGGCTCCGGTAAAACCACGCTGCTCAACATTTTAAGCACACTGGACCGGCCGACTTCCGGAAGCGTCGCAATCAACGGCCAGGACGTCACCGCGTTGCGGGGCAACCAGCTGTCTGATTTTCGGGCCAAGCGAGTCGGGTTTATTTTCCAGGACTTCAACTTACTTGAGAACTTGACGGCCCGCGAAAACATTGCGCTGCCGATGGCGCTTCAAAACGTCAAAAGTGCCCAGCAGCAGACGGCAGTGACCCAAATCGCCCAGACGCTAGGTATCGATGCGGTGCTCGACCACTACCCAACGGAGCTGTCCGGCGGCCAAAAGCAACGCGTCGCGGCCGCCCGCGCCTTGGTGCAGCAGCCGGCAATCCTGTTTGGCGATGAGCCGACCGGGGCCTTGGACTCGCAGTCCGCACGCGAGCTGCTGAATACGATGGCGCAGCTGAATGACCAGCAGCATGTGTCGATCCTGCTGGTGACGCATGACCCGTTTTCTGCCAGCTACGCCAAGCGCATCCTGTTCATCAAGGATGGCCAAATCGGCCAGGAGCTGGTGCACGGCGAAAAGACGCAGGAGCAGTTCTACCAGGAGATTTTAACGACCCTGGGCACATTTCAGCAGTAAGGAGGCGGGAAGATGTTACGCAAATTAGCACTCGGCGGGATCCGCTCCCGCTTTCGCGATTACGCGGTCCTGTTTTCCGGACTGGTGATCGGCAGCGCGGTGTTTTACATGTTTCTCAGCCTCGCAACCAACAAGGCGTTTCTGACCGCCAACACCATGGTGGGGATGACCTCGTTCATCTTCGGCTTTGGGGAGGTTCTGCTGGTGATCATCACAACGGTGTACATCGTTTACGCCAACAGTTTCCTGATGAGTATGCGCCAGCGCGACTACGCGATGTTCATGATGCTCGGCGCCAAAAGTCGCAAAATTGCGCAGTTGATTTTTATTGAGACGGTCACGGTCGGCGTGCTCGCCGCCGTGGTCGGCATCGCCTTAGGCATGGGCCTGACCGGCGTGGCCGGACACGTCTTAATGGCGCAGCTGCACGCCCCGGCGACGCATTTTTCCGTGGTTTGGCCGCCGGCAATCATGTGGACGTTTGTCTTTTTCCTGCTGATGTTTGTGGTCGGCGCGCTGATCAACGCGCACAACCTGCTTAAAACACCGCTGCTGGACCTGCTGCACGCGGCCACGACCCCGAACCGGCTGAAGACAAAAAAATGGGTGCTGGGGATTCAGGCCGTTTTGGCGGTGGTGCTGCTGGCAATCGGGTATTGGGCGATGAGCCAGCTGGCCAAGCTGGTCCTGGCCGGCATCGCAATTGCGCTGGTCACCATCGTGCTGGGTTCCTATTTTCTGTTTAATGCGCTGCTGGTGTGGCTGATCGGCCTGCTGAAAAAGAATAAGCGCTTTGCCGCCAAGGGCCTGCACACGTTCACGCTCAGCCAGCTCAGTTTTCGCATCCGAGATTACACTCGGATTCTGGCTGTCGTGTCCATTCTGTTTGCGCTGGCCCTCGGTGCCATTACCGTCGGGCTGGGATTTGAGCATGACATCCCGGACCTGGCCTCGAAGCAAAATGCGTACGATACGGTCGTCGTTGATCCGAATGCGGCCACCATGGCCAAGGCGCGCCAGCTGACCGGGGTCAAGGCCCAGATCAACTACCACCTCAAACAAGACGCCAAGCACGTTTACTTCAACGCTTCGGAACTGGACCGTGACCCAGTGCTGGTGGTTCAGTTTGCCCGTGGGCCGGTCAAATTCACAAAGCTGACCGCCGCCAATTTTGCTCAGAAGAGCGGCGATTACGATAGCCAGTTAGGCCAGTTTTTGCCGGCCAAAGCGCAGGGCAAGCAGCTCGCCGTACTGACCGCAAGCCAATTTGCCGCCTTGACTAGTCCAGTGCAAACTGCGCACACCTGGCGGCTGAAGGACTTCACGGCTAACTACGACCAGCTCTCAGCGTTGAACAAGGCCATCGTCGCCCAGTACGGCAAAGAAAGCACCGCCGTTTACGGGCAGAAGTTTACCTATTACGACATGATCAACGGCGCCTTTTCGGGGATGGCCTTTATGGGCTTCTTCCTGGGCATCGCGTTCCTAGCCATGCTCGCGTCGACCTTGATGTTCAAGATTCTCAGCGGAGCGTCCTATGACCAAAGCCGCTATCTGATGCTGCAAAAAATCGGCGTGCGGCCAGGCCTGCTGCGCAAGTCCGTGCGCCAGGAGATCGGGGCCCTGTTCTTCTTTCCTGGCCTACTTGGCGTGATCCACGTGCTGTTTGGCCTGAAGATGTTTGTCGGTCTACTTCAGGAGCCTTATGGTCACTTGCTGCTGCCGTTCGGGTTGTTCCTAGTGCTGTATGCTGTATACTACCTGCTGACCGTGTGGCTGTATGAGCGCATTGTCATCCAGAAGGATATCGCGACTGATTGAGGCGACTTGAACAATCACGAATCGATATTTGACTTTTCAGAAAGGCGGCTGTTTAGCCGCCTTTTTTGATGTGGGAAAAGTAGCCGGCAGCCCCATTCTGATGCGGTCTGAGCCGAATGCTTGACATTGCCAGAGGCAAGCAGTATGCTAGCTCTCGTTTTCAAATTACAGCGGCTCGCGTTGGGGCGAGTCAGGGGGGCTATCATGATTTCGCAAGACATGGCGTTCGCGCCAATCGATGATATTGGTGCGATCACATATCCAAGCTTGGCTGGGCTTTCCTGCCCGCACTGCGGGGCTGACCATTTTGTGCCGGTGCGTCTTTCGCACCGCAAATTGCGGATGGATATGGTGATGGAAGATGATTCGGTGCAACCGGTCGCCTTCAAACCCATCGAAGTGCAGTGCCTCGTCTGCGGCCGGCGCTTTGACGCGCAGCCGCATGATGCGAGCGCTGAAGAACGCCTCGCCGTGCCGCATACGCTGACCATCACCCGCGAGAAGAATCGGCTAGGTGGGACGGTGTACGTGATGCTCAACGGCTTTGCCCAGTGCCTGCCAATCGAAAACGGCGAAACCTTGCAGCTGGAGATCAACACCAAGGATGTGTACATCTTTGTGGCCGGCAACACCAAACGGTTTGATCGGCAAAACGCCTTCCACCTGAGTCTGACCGATCTGTCCCCGGATCCTGAGGTCAGCTTCAAGTTTCACCCTCAATTTCTGTAATCAAGCGCAGCGGTTCTCGTGATGAGGGCCGCTTTTTTCGTGGTGTAAAAATCAATCAAAAAACCGGCCGTCACGATGACGACCGATTATCGGCGCTACGATATTTGGAGTTGAAAGGCATCTTGCCTCGAAACTCCTTTTTATATACCATTTTTATGTCTGAGCACACAAAGAGGACATTACACTGTCCCTTGTCTGCTCTCCGACCAAAGAAATTAGAAATGG
>NZ_BOLU01000016.1:0-56771 GCF_016861825.1 Lacticaseibacillus sp. 866-1
AGCCTCTTCCAGAGGCGGTTAAAGTGGCAATCGCAGTAGGCCTTGAACGAAGTGAGGCCAGCGCCTTGAGACGCAGCCAGCAACAGGGGCTTATAGCCCCAGAGAAAACCACCCGTTCGACGGGTGGTTTTTATATAAGGTGCGCAGGGGTCGCGCACTTAGCCCGATGATTAGCCCAGCCTGAGGCTTTGCCGCCGTTCTTTGGCGGCGAGGCCTCGGGCGCAGCTAATCACTCGGGCGTTGCGACCCCGGAGCCCAATTAGTACAAGATGTGCAGGGGTTGCACACTTAGCCCGATTATTGGCCCCGCCTCCCAGACTTTCCGTGCACCTCACCGCTTCCTCTCGTATACTGGAGAAGGTGATAGCATGGAAGAGTTTGAAAATGGTGGCGCCCCGCCAAGCGCAGGTACTGGCCGGTAAATTTTTGCACAAAACACAAGGAGAAAAGCATGAGTTGGAAAGATGATTTTGATCCAGAGCTGATCAAGCGCGTTCAGGAAGTCGATGAGGAAATCGCGCCGAAGCTGGCGGTCATTGATGACCAGATCATGGAAAACCAAGCCAAGGTTCTCAAGGCCTTCCGTGATCACAATGTCGCCACGACGGACTTGTCAGGGTCTACGGGTTACGGCCAAGATGACGAAGGCCGCGATAAGCTGGAGGCCATTTACGCGCAGGTGCTGGGTGGCGAGGACGCCCTGGTGCGGCCGCAGTTTGTTTCGGGCACGCACGCGATCGGGGTCGGGCTGCTCGGCCTGGTCCGGCCAGGGGATGAGATTCTTTACATCACCGGCGAGCCTTACGACACCCTGCAGGAAGTCCTCGGGATGGCTGGCAACGCGATCGGCAGCCCTAAGGAGTATGGCATTAAGGCCGATTACGTGCCGCTGCCGGAAAGCGGCGACGTCGACCTGGCGGCAGTGAAGGCGCGCGTGGCCAAAGATCAGCCTCGGGTCGTTGCGATTCAGCGTTCGTGCGGCTACGCGACACGCGATTCGTTCACGATCGCGAAAATCGCCGAGATGATCAAGGCGGTTCGCAGCGCCATGCCTGACACCTGGATTTTCGTGGACAATGCTTACGGGGAATTTTCCGAAACCAAGGAGCCCCTTGAAGTCGGGGCTGACATTATGGCCGGCTCGCTGTTCAAAAACGGTGGTGGCGGCATGCTCAAAACCGGCGGCTACATCGTCGGGCGCAAGGACCTCGTCGAGCGGGTGTCGTACCGCTATACCGTTCCTGGTTTGGGCGGTGCGGAAGGCGCGACGTTCGGCGTGCTGGACGCCATGTTCCAAGGCTTTTTCCAGGCGCCATCAGTCACCGGCAACGCCATTAAGGGGTCGGTCTTTGAGGCGGCCCTCCTAGCGAAAATGGGTCTGCCGGTGCGACCGAGCTGGGACGCACCGCGCACCGACCTGATTCAAACGGTCAACTTCGGGAATCCTGATGACATGATTCGCTTTACCAAGGCTTTGCAGCAGAACATGCCGATTGATTCGTTCATCACGCCGATTCCGGAGGCCACTGCCGGGTATGAGGATAAGGTGATCATGGCAGACGGTTCCTTCGTGGAAGGCTCCACCATCGAGTTTTCTGCCGACGGGCCGCTGCGGCCGCCATACACGCTGTACATTCAGGGCGGCTTGACATACGCGCACGCCAAATTGGGCATCATCGGCGCCGTGCAGGACGTGTTTTATAACAAAAACTAATAACGACAAAAGTCACCATCCTTCACCTATTTACTTGAAGGTCGGTGACTTTTGCGTTCTGAGTGAGAGCATGGTGATGGGATCCCATCAATTTGATGAGGCCGTACACGTACGGCTAGGCAGTTAAGCTTTTAACCGATATAATAACAAAAGCAGAAGCGTTTAGAGCGGTGGTATCTCGCATTCGAAAGAAGGTGAGGCTTATGAACTTAAGGTTCATAACCTTAAATTCCAGTAGGAAGGGGGTACGAGTTTGCTTTTGATCGACGTCATGACGTCGATCATTCCTTTCATCGGTAAGCTGATATCATTGATCCAAGTGATCACGATGTTAGTTATCGCATGGCGATTGCTGATGAAAGAGTTCGGCCGCGGCCGGAAAAAATAGCAAACAAATACGCCGCTGAACCTTGACAGTGGAGGCGGCGTAATGTTTGCTTTCTGATAGCCATCGTTCAAAGACAATTCTGCGGGGGACGTCTTGCCGGGCGTCCCTTTTTGCTGTTTTCATTATATCATGGCTGCTTCTGAACCGGAAGCAGTAACGAACGAATTGAGCTAATACGGGCGGGTACAATCCTTAAAAATGAAACGCCGGGTCATCGGCGACCTGCTCGCGAGTCAGCGTCAGCTGCAGCAGTGGAACCTTTTCGCCGTTCGGCATGGTCCGCGTGTGGTGAGCGGGCGCACTGGCGAACCCGAAACCGGCCAGCAGGTCGACCGCTGAGCCGGCGGTTTCGGGTAACACCGCGTAGAGCTTCTTCAGGCCCAGCTCAAAAAAGGCAAACCCGGCCACGCGGGGGATGATTTCCTGCATGACTTCCGGCGCGGCTTCAGGCAGCTGCTCAAAGCGCATCTGCGCTTCAGTCATGCCTTGGTCGAAACGCCACAGGCAAATGCTGCCGAGGAACTCGTTGGTTTCGCGGTCGCCGATGCCGTAAAGCAGGGCTTGATCGCTCATGACCAAGCGCATCGTGTGATTAACATAGCGGGCGGTGTCCTCAACTGACTGGTCGCGCTCACGGCCGGACAGCGCCGCCTGGGTCTTATCGGCCCGCAGCCGGGCGACGTCTTTTAACTTAAACAATGTCAGCCAGTCCAGCTGGTAGTGGACTGACAGCAGTGGGTGATACTTTTCAAACTTGGCCATGCTATCTCCTTAGTGAATGCCTTGCCCGTTCGTATCGGCGATTGGTTCATTGAAATTCTGCTCGTAGTACTCCTTCGTGATCACCTTATACTTGCCGTTGGCGAAGCGGGCAATCAGGTTGCCGGGCACCGCGATCTGGGCCTCGGTTTGCGGCAGGTGCAGCTCGACACTGGGCACCTTGGTCAGCGCCACATAACGGGCGTCATCGCCGAAGAAGGCCTCAATGTCAGCGCGCGTTAGATCTGGCCGCACTAGTATGAAGTAGGTCATCTTGGCCGTTGAAAAAGCGGTGAACTCACCGCTGGGAAAAGTTTGGTCATTGGCATCGGCCATTTTGGTCACTCCTTTGTAAAGGCTGCGAAGGGCTCGCGGGGTTAGCCTGATGACTAGCCTAGCTCTGTGCGGGGCTCGCTGGCGAGCGCCGTGCAGGGCGTAGCTAGGCATTCAGGCGTTGCGAGCCCGAAGCGCGACTAGGCAGACATTCACCTTTCGCATCTTGCTTTCAAGTGTAGCATACCAGATTGCAATGGTATGATGAAGCTGAAAGAAGGTGGCGCGATGCCGTCTCTATTTGATCAAAATCCGGCGCAGACGCAGCCGCTGGCCAGCCGCATGCGGCCGACGACCCTTGCTGAGTTCGCCGGCCAAAAGCATCTCATCGGCAAAGATAAGGTGCTCGCCAAGCTGATCGAAAATGACGAAATTCCCTCGATGATTTTCTGGGGTCCGCCTGGTGTCGGCAAAACGACCCTGGCGCAGATCATTGCCCGCCAAACCAAGGCCCAGTTCGTGACATTTTCTGCGGTCACTGCTGGCATCAAGGAAATCAAGCAGGTGATGGAAGAAGCCGAGCAGAACCGCTCGCTCGGCCAGAAAACCATCGTGTTTGTCGACGAAATTCACCGTTTCAACAAGGCGCAGCAGGACGCCTTTTTGCCGTACGTTGAGCGCGGGTCAATCACGCTGATCGGCGCAACCACCGAGAACCCGTCGTTTGAGGTCAACGCCGCGCTGCTGTCGCGCACCCGGGTGTTCGTGCTCAAGCAGCTGACCCAAGATGACATCATCGAGCTGCTGAACCGGGCGCTGAAGGATCCGCGCGGCTATGGCCTGCAGAAGGTGAAAATCGCGCCGGAGCTGCTGGGAATGATCGCCGATTTTGCTAACGGGGATGCGCGCATCGCGCTGAACACGCTGGAAATGGCCGTCACCAACGCCGAAACCGACTCGGGCAAGGGCATCACGGTGACCAAGGCCGCCGTGTCCCAGTTGCTGACGAAAAAGGCTCTGCTCTACGACAAAAACGGCGAGGAGCACTACAACCTGATTTCGGCGCTGCACAAGTCGATGCGCAACTCCGATGTCGACGCGGCCGTTTACTGGCTGGCACGCATGCTGGAAGCCGGCGAGGATCCGCTGTACATTGCGCGGCGGCTGGTGCGGTTTGCCTCTGAGGACATCGGCATGGCGGACTCGCGGGCCCTGGAGATCTGCACCAGCGTCTTTCAGGCGTGCCAGTTCATCGGGATGCCGGAGTGCTCGGTCCACCTGACCCACGCCGTCGTTTACCTGAGCCTGGCGCCGAAGAGCAACGCCTTGTATACCGCGTACGAAGCGGCGAAAAAGGACGCGACGGAAACGCTGGCGGAGCCGGTGCCGCTGCAAATCCGAAACGGCGTCACCGACCTGATGCAGGATCTCGGCTACGGCAAGAACTACCAGTACGCGCACGACAACCCGGATAAGTTGACCACGATGCAGACAATGCCGGATAATTTAAAGGGTAAACAGTATTACCACCCGACTGAGCAAGGCAGCGAGGCCAGGGTGAAGGCGCGGCTGGCCCAGATCAAGGAATGGCACCGCCAGCACGACCCCGAGCAGAAAGCGGGAAAATAGGCTACAATGTAAACGCACACAATAGATAGGAGCTGAGAACATGGTCAAAATACTCGCAGTCAACGCAGGTAGTTCAACGTTGAAGTGGAAATTGTTTGAGATGCCGACAGAGAAAATGCTGGCCGATGGGCTGATCGATCGCCTTGGCCAGGCGGAGTCCAGCGTCAAAATCAAGTATGGCGACCAGGTTTACCGCTCCGGGCACGCGATTCGCAACTACCACGAGGCTGTGGCCGACGTCATGACCGAGCTCAAGGACCTCGGCCTCGTGCAGCATCTGCACGAGATTGTCGGCGTCGGGCACCGCGTGGTGGCTGGCGGCGAGGAGTTCAGCGAATCCGTCGTGATCGACCCGCAGGTGCTGCAGGACATTCGCGACCTGAAGGACTACGCACCGCTGCACAACCCGGTCGAGGCCGAATACATCGACGTTTTTTGCAAAATGATGCCTTGGGCGACACAGGTGGCGGTGTTTGATACCGCGTTTCACCAGACGATGCCGGCGGAGAATTTTCTCTACAGCATTCCGCACCAGTACTACGAAAAGTACGGTGCCCGCAAGTACGGGGCCCACGGCACCAGCGTGCGCTACGTCTCGCAGCGCGCCGCCGAGTTCCTGGGCCGGCCGCTGGATCAGTTGAAAATGGTGGTGATGCACCTGGGTTCAGGCTCCAGCGTCACCGCCGTGCAAAATGGTCAGTCCGTCGACACCTCGATGGGCTTCACCCCGGTGGCCGGCGTCACCATGGGCACACGCAGCGGCGACATCGATCCGTCGCTGCTGCAGTACCTGATGCGCAAGCTGAAGATCACTAATTTTGACGACATCATCACGATGCTGAATCAGCGCTCCGGCCTGCTTGGCATTTCTGAGCTGTCCGCGGACCAGCGCGACCTCGAGGCCATCGAGGATGAGGACCCCTTGGCCAAGCTGGCGCTGGATATCTACGCCAACCGCGTCGCTAAGTACGTCGGGAGTTACGCGGCGCTGATGAACGGCGTCGACGTGCTGGTCTTCACCGCCGGCGTCGGCGAAAATGCCGGCGACATGCGCGCTCGCATCATGGCTCACCTGCAGTTCCTCGGCGCGACCATCGACCCAGAGAAAAATCAGGTGCGGGGCAAGGAAGCCAACGTTTCTGCTCCAGACGCCACCGTGCAGACGCTGGTCATCCCAACCAATGAGGAGCTGATGATCGTGCGCGACGTGCAGGACCGGCTGCCACGTCACTAGTGTCTGAGTGGCAATGAATTTCCCTATATGAGGCACAGAGGTTTGTCTGACAGCACATTGACTTGCTCCGGGCGTATCGACCGTATATACTACATATACGAGGTGATGACATGATTGATCCTGCAAAGCTGAAACATCGACAAGATCGGAAAGTTGGCCAAAGTAACAGCAGCTTATACGTCACTATTCCGCGCGAGGTCGCTGAAGACCTTGGAATCAATAAGGGAGACAGCGTCACCATCGGCGAGAGTGACGGTCAAGTTGTGCTTGTTCCGACCAAGCAACGAGATGCTGCCTTGGCAACGGTTGCGAGAATCCAAGAGCTAATTGCTGAGAATAAGGATGCGCTTGATTATTTGGCAGACCGCTGATGAAGTATTTGAGTCAGTCTGAGGTAATTACGATTAACGTCTGCCTTCAGCAGAAAGCCAATCAAAGAGCTTCCATTCGTGATGCGAAGGCCTTGGATTACATTGTTCAATCCGCTCATCAAGACGTTTTTGGCCAGCAACTGTACGCCACTGCAACCGACTTGGCGATATTCTATTTCGTCAAGCTGATTAAAAAGCATGTATTTAATGACGGCAATAAACGAACCGCCTATCTAAGTTTTCTTGATTGTCTAGCTTTAAACCACATTACTTTTAAACCGGACTCGGCTCAGCGGCGTAAGCTGGCAGAGCTGGCAATTCACGTGGCACAGGTTGACGGCGAGCCACAGAGTCTTTGGGATGAAGTTAAGACGATCGTGCAAGAGATGCTCATAAAGTAACCCCGAACCAGGATGACGCTAGATTGCGATTATCCTGGTTTTTGTTTCTGTCGATCAGACCGAGTTGATCATCTAACAAAAGCACATACAAAAAACGACCAGTAAATGGTCGTTGAGAACGCGTTTCTATGAAGTGAATTGCTCATGGGTCATCCAACTTTGACCGGCGCTTTTGGCATGTTGGTTTTGATGATGGCGCGCAGTTCCTGAATTTGACTGTCAGTCATCGCGGCCTTGGAAATCAGTACGCCTTGCCGGCTTGCCACCATCAGGATGAATAGCCGGGGCGTCTCGGTTGCCTCCAAGAAAGCCGACCAATTTGAATGGCTGGTGCTAGTTGATGTGCTCATGGTAAGCCCGGTATCATCGATTAAAAATGTGCGCTTGCTGAACACGGCGGCGTTCTTCGGTGAGCGGACGGCGCGCACGACGCGTACGCGCGTCAGCAGCGGCAAATACGCGATGAAGAATACCCCGAGAAAAATTACCGCACTGGCGGAGCCCCAGACCCATCTGCCCGTGATACCCAGCCAGCTGCCAATGCCAATTGACAGCAGTCCGCACACCAGCAGGATCCGCGGCAGCCATTTGATACTGCCTTGGCGCTGAAACCACTGCTGATAGGCCAAATAGTCCTGCTGACTGATGGTGAGATCCTTGAGCTCCATGGCAACCGCCTCCGTTGGCAAGAGTATAAACTTTGCTGGCTTTGGGGACAAGCGTGACGTAAAACGATTGCTGAGAATATTTAAAATCTTAACCGGCCGTGCGGCTGCTGGCGGTCGACGGCCACGGCGACGCCCATCAGGACCAAGACGGCGATGGCCGGCAGAATGGCCCCAATCGTGACCAACGCGATCAGCGCCAGGACTGCAATCGCAATGATGACCCCATCAAACCATGGTGTTTTCATTTGTAAGCCCCCTAATGAAAAACCTTTTCTCATGCTCAGTTTATCACCTTTTTAGGGACTGAGAGCGGGTTTTTAAGCGCGGTGAGCCGGTGAGTCGAATCATTCGGCGCAACCTGCAATCAGGCGTACAATCTGGGTGATTGATCACGATACATTAGGAAAGCAGGGGAGTTTGATGACCACGACTTACGATTCACCAGCTTATTTTGACCTCATGACGCGCTACTGGCAGGCGGCCAACTACCTGTCAGTCGGGCAGCTGTACCTGCGCGCTAACCCGCTGCTCAAGCGCCCGCTGCAAGCCGGCGACGTGAAGTTCAACCCGCTCGGCCACTGGGGCACGATTGCCGGGCAGAATTTTATCTACACGCACCTCAACCGCCTGATTCAAAAATACGACCTCAACATGTTTTACATTGAAGGCCCGGGGCACGGCGGGCAGGTGATGCTGTCGAACGCTTACCTCGACGGCACATACACCGAAACGTATCCTAACATCACCCAGGACGAGGCGGGGATGCAGGTGCTGTTCAAACAGTTTTCCTTCCCGGACGGCGCGGCCAGTCACGCCAACGCGCAGATCCCAGGCTCCATTCACGAAGGCGGCGAGCTCGGCTATTCGCTCAGCCACGCGACCGGGGCGATTCTCGACAATCCCGACGTGATCGCAGCCACGGTGATCGGCGACGGCGAAAGCGAGACCGGGCCGCTGGCGGCGTCATGGTTCTCCAACACCTTCATCAACCCGATCACGGACGGTGCGGTGCTGCCCATCGTCGACATGAATGGCTACAAGATTTCCAACCCGACAATCCTGGCGCGCAAGTCGGATGACGACCTGCGCCAGTATTACGCGGGGATGGGCTGGGAGCCGTACTTTGTCGAAGGCGACGATGCCAAGACCCTCAACCCGATCATGGCGCAAACGCTGGACACGATGATTGAAAAAATCCAGCAGATTCAGCGCCAGGCCCGCGCTACTGGCGATGCCGGGATGCCGCACTGGCCGGTGTTGATCCTGCGCACGCCGAAGGGCTGGACCGGCCCGAAGGAGTGGGACGGCAACAAGATTGAAGGGTCGTTCCGCGCGCACCAGATTCCGATCCCCGTGTCCCGCGACCACATGGAACATGCCGATGCTTTGGTCAAGTGGCTGAAGTCGTACCACCCTGAGGACCTGTTTGATGAAAAGGGTACGCTGAAGCCCGAACTTCAGGCGCTGACCCCCAAGGGCGACATGCGCATGGCGGCCAACCCGATCACCAATGTTGGCGGCAAACAGCCGCTGGTGCTGCCGGACTATCGCCAGTACGCGCTGCCCATTGGCAAGCGCGGTCAGGACGTGCGCCAGGACATGGTGATTTGGTCCGATTACCTGCGGGACTTGATTCGCCTGAACCCGCACAACTTCCGGGTGTTCGGGCCGGACGAAACGATGTCCAATCGGCTGTTTGGCATTTTTGACGCGAGCGGTCGCCAGTGGGAGGAGCAAATCACCCACAGCGGATACGATGAGGACATGGCGGCGGCCGGGCGCATCATCGACTCGCAGCTGTCCGAGCACCAGGCGGAAGGCTTTCTGGAAGGTTACACGCTGACCGGTCGGCACGGCATTTTCACGTCCTATGAGGCTTTTCTGCGCGTGGTGGACTCGATGCTGACGCAGTACTTCAAGTGGCTGCGCGAGGCGGCCGAGCAGTCGTGGCACCGGCCGTACCCGTCCCTGAACGTCGTGTCGACGTCGACCTCGTTCCAGCAGGATCACAACGGTTACATCCACATGGATCCCGGCGTCTTGACCCACTTGGCTGAGAAAAAGGGCCAGTACATTCGCGAGTACCTGCCGGCGGACGCCAACTCGCTCCTGGCGATTTCCCCGGCGGTTTTCAGCAGCCAAAACACGATCAACCTGCTGATCACCTCCAAGCAGCCGCGGCCGCAGTTTTACTCGATCGAAGAGGCCACGGTGCTTGCGCGCGAGGGACTGAAGCGCATCGACTGGGCGTCCAACGACGATGGCGTCGCGCCGGACATCGTGATCGCGGCGGCCGGTACCGAGCCGAACTTGGAGAGCCTGGCCGCAATCGACCTGCTGCACCAGCATTTTCCTAGCCTCAAGATGCGGTTCATCAACGTGCTCGATCTGCTCCGACTGAAGAAAGATGATCCGCGGGCGCTGAATGACGAGACGTTTGACGCTTACTTCACGCCAGACAAGCCGGTGCTGTTTGCCTTCCACGGCTATGAGGACCTGATCCGCGCGATTTTCTTTGACCGTCACAATCACCACCTGATCGCGCATGGCTTTCGCGAAGAAGGCGCGATCACGACGCCATTTGACATGCGGGTGATCAACCAGCTCGACCGGTTCCACCTGGCCAAGGACGTGGTCTTGCACCTGCCGCAGTTGCGTGAGACCAGCGACGACTTCATTCAACTGATGGATGACACGCTGCAGCACCATTACGATTACATTCGCGAAACTGGCGAGGACCTGCCCGAGGTCCGCAATTGGGTCTGGCAGCCAATCAAATAAGGCAAGTGGTGCTGATTGAAAAACCGGCGCGCACCTTGGTAAGGTTAAACTGAAGCCCAAACAGGGCCACGAAAAGGAGGACTAATATGGCAACAGACACGCAACTCTCCTTGCAAGACTTTTTAAGCAGCAGCACTGAGGACCCGTTCGTTTCCTTGTACCTGCCGCTTGAGGCTGACCGCACGGTGGAGGCGACTCGCCTGACGCTGCGGCACTTGGCCGCGCACGCCAAGGATGTGATGGCGCAAACGCACCCTGGAACCGATTTTGCCCCGTACGAGGCGACCCTCAAGGCGGCCGCCGGCGATCAGCCGCTGATTTCAATTGTGGGCCAAGGCGCGGCACTGCTCAGCAACGGCCAAGAGGCGATTGCGTTGGGGCTCGAGTACGCGGTAAGCCCCACGGCGATGACCACGGACCGGCCGCAGCTTTTGCCGCTGGTGCTGGATGCACAGCGGCAGTTCGACTTCGACCTGCTGCTCTTGCAGCGCGATAAAATCGCGTTGGCCCTGAACCGCGGTGATGTGCTGACCATGGTCGACCTGCCTGACGACGCACCGGTCACGCTGCTTGGCACGCTGGGCACGGAAAAACGCGGCGGGTCTGTGAACACCGTTGCGCAGGGCCCGGGGCAGGCGAGCTACCACGGGCATGCCGACCGCGCCAGCGAAGAGGAAATCGACCGCCGCCGCTACTACCAGGCAGTGGATACCTACCTCCTCGACCATTACTCCAACCCTAACCAGCGCCGCCTGATCCTGTTCGGCCTGCCGGAAAACATTGCCGCGTTCCGCGAGATCAGCCGCAACCCGCACCTCAGCGGGTCGATGCAAGTCGAGCTGAATCCCGGCAACATGAGCCTGGGTGACATCGACTTGGCGCTGGACGACCTGCGCCAGGACTACGCCGACCGCCACGCAGACGAGACGCTGGCGCTGCTGGAAACGGCCCGCGGCAGCGGCAAGTACGTCGAGGACCTCGGTGGCATCATCGAAGCGCTTCAGCAGCGCTCGGTCGACACCCTGGTACTGCGGCAAGGCGCGCGGATTCGTGGCGTGCTGGAAGATGGCCGTCTGGAAACAGACGGCCCCGCGGCCGAACACAACAACTTGCTGAACGATTTGGCGGCGATGACCCTGGCTCAAGGCGGCAAGGTGCAAGTCGTGCCGGACAACTTGCTTCGCCTGCGCGTGGCGGCGGTGCGACGATACCGCGAAGCCTAAATGATAACAACGCCCAGGACCTGCGGCTTGCCGCGAGCCTTGGGCGTTTTTGCTTGCCCCAAAATCTAATTGCAAGATTGGAATCATTCTCGTACAGTGGAACTGAGGTGAAATGAAATGAAAATCGTGGGGTTATACGGCGGGCAGGATCCTGATGGGCTGACCGCCCAGTACCTGAAGGCGGTGCTGGCTGGGGCCAGCGGGGCGCAAACCGAGTTCGTGGACCTGAATCAGTACGTCATCCGGCCAGATTTGCCGGGCCAAGAAAATCCCGTCTTGGATGAGCTGGAAAGCAAACTTGCCGCTGCCGATGTCTGGGTGCTGGGCAGCCCGACGTACTTTGGCACCGTGGCGGGTCAGTTCAAGCAATTTTTTGACTGCTTCCGTCACCGGATGGTGCGCATGACGCATGACGCCAACACGCTGCCAGGCAAGTACAAGGACAAGCATTACGTCAGCGTCTCGAGCTGTTTTGCCAGTGGTTTGGACAATACCTTCACGCACCAAATCGACGCGACGTTCACGATGATTGACAAGGCGATGAGCGCTGCGGGCATTCACAAGGTCGCGGAGCTGGTGCTGCCGGGGATCTGGGGGATGACCGCAGTGCCGGCCAAGAAGCTGGCGCAGGCCCAGGCTGTTGGGGCCAAGCTGACCGCCAAGAAGCGAAAGGATGATGAAACCTTGAAACGCTACATTTTGCTTTTCGGCATGATCGCCGTGATGGCGCTGGCCACCATGGGTATTCAGCAACTGCTGCCCTGGACCACCAGCGGTTTTTGGCTGCGGTACGCCAGCTTCGTGATTATTTTCTTCGTGCTGCTGGCCTGCATCCTGCATTACATGACCTTCGTGCGGCACCATCGCCGGTAATCCCAAGCACGTAAAAACGCCGCGATTGCGGCGTTTTTCAGTCTAGAGGGCGGTTCCCGCCGCTAAGGTCATCGCGCTTTGGCGGTGGGCCTCGGCGCGGTCAATGAAGTCCGAGTAAATGGCGAGCTGAGCCGGTGCGTCCTGCCAGAGGTTTTCCGGGTGCCACTGAATGCCGAGAATCAGGTCGTTCTCTTCGCTTTCAAACGCCTCAATGGTGCCATCGTAGGCTTTGGCGGCCAGGCGCAGGCCGGCGCCCAAGGTGCGGCTGGCCTGGTGATGGCGCGAGTTGACATAGGCCGTGTCGCCGAGCAGCTTGGCCAGCCGGGTCTGCGGCACGATTGCCACGTGATGGGTCGGATATTCGCCGGAGGTGGCCTGCAGGTGGCGCAGGGCGTCGGTTTTCTCGGTCTCCAGGTCCTGATACAGGGTGCCGCCGAACGCGACATTTAAAATGTGGCTGCCGCGGCACAGGCCAAACATCGGCTTGCCGGCCGCGTAGGTCGCCTTGATAAGCGCGAGTTCAAACGCATCCAGCAAAGGATTGGCTGCCTGCAGCTGGGGCCGCGGCTGCTCGCCGTAGCGGGTCGGGTCAACGTCGGGGCCACCGGGCAGGATCAGGCCGTCAAACAGGGGCAGGTAGGCCTGGATGACCTCGGGGATCAGGCGCGCATTGGTCGGGTAAGGGATGGTGATCGGCAGCCCGCCGGCTTCTAAGATTGTGTCCTTGAACATGGTGGGCGAAATATCAACGGTGTTCGGGCTGGTGTGGACGCTGTCATCGGCGATCACATCGGCCACTAAAGCAATCACTGGGCGCATGAGCTCACTTCCTTTGATGAGTTTTTGAAAAGGCGCTGGCGCGGGCCACCAGGTCGGTGAATAAGTGGCCTTGAGCCGGCTGACTGGCGGACAGGTTTTCCGGGTGCCACTGGACGCCGAGCAGCTGGTCGCCGGTTTGCGATTCGATGCCTTCGATCACGCCGTCCGGGGCCTGGGCGGACACTTTCAGGCTCGCGCCGACGTGGTGGACGGCCTGGTGGTGCCGCGAGTTAACATACCCAGTCGGACCGAGCAGGTCTGCCAGCCGGGACCCTTCCGCCATCCGCACGTGGTGGGTCGGATATTGACCCGGTGCGGCTTGGGCGTGCCTGAGGTGGGCCTGCGGGTCGTCGGTGCCGAGGTCCTGGTACAAGTCGCCGCCGCACGCCACGTTCAGCAGCTGCATGCCGCGGCAAATCGCAAACACCGGCAGCCCTTTCTGAATCGCCGCCTGGGTCAGGGCCAGCTCGAAGCGGTCCTCAGGCAGAATCACGCTGCCGAGTTTCAGCTCCGGCTCCTGCCCGTACAGCGTGGGATCAAGGTCGGGCCCACCCGGTAAAAAGAGCCCGCTAATCGCCGCTACATCGGCTTTGACCAGCGCGTCGATCTGGTCCGCTTTGGCGGGAAACGGCAAGATCAACGGGACCCCGCCAGCATCGATGACGGCCTCTTTGATCGCCTGGGGCACGATGCTGGCGCTTTGGGTGTTGATGTAGGGACTGACACCGGCCAGCTGGTCAGTGGGAATGCCAATATACGGTTGCATGCGCTCGCCTCCTGATTTAAGCGTAGCGAATCGCGGCGGGGTTTTGCCAGTGGGAACACTTTTCGGAATCGTGTGAAGATTGGTGGGAGCTTTGCTTCTAATGAAATGCTGAAAATCCAAATGAGCATCTGCCGCTATGTGGGAAAATCTATGCACAGGATAGATAAGAAAGCTCGTATATGACAAAAACCGAAACTACGCGAATGCTAGCATAGTCTCGGCTCGTTTTACGACTGATATTCATCGATTTAGCCAGCAGTTATTGAACGTGTTGGTCGGGAAAGACCCTACCCTGGTAATTTGCAGCAAGTGCCGGTGTGAGGTAGTAATTATCAAAGTGGGTGTAGGGGTCGGCCTCTTCGAGCACTGGAATAGTTTGACCATCGAGGACTCGGGGTGTGATTGTGTATAACCCAGGTACTTTTGTATACCAATTTTTGATGGCGAGTGTCTTGTCTGGAGCGGAGTAGGTACCAACATCCCAGTTATCTTTCGTGTGGTCATTGGGATCTGGTGGGTTTGACCTCTCAATGTCTGCCGCAGTGTCAGCGTTATATGGGAAAATTTTGAACTCAATTCCCGTTTCATTTATCGTGTCGGCTGTGAACGCCAAAGTAAGAAGGCCGTTGCCGCTATCCTGCGTGTACCAAGTGTACTGAAATTCTGCAGGAACGATGGCTTGCTGCTTTGGTGTGGCCGCCTGCGAGTCTTTGGTCTGATCAGTGGTCGCGGTCTTGGAAGAAGAGGTCGCGTCGGTCTGGTTCGGAAGAATTGCTTTCTTGCCTGCGACAATATTCTGGAAGCCCTGGGTGACTGCTTGGTTAGTCGTGTTCGTTGTTTTGATGGTCTGGCCGTCTGGGGCATACTGGCTGATCAGCACTCGCGTTTTGCGTTGGGCCGTCAGCGTGAACAAAAACAGGACGGTGTCTTGGTCATCAACGTAAACGGCGACGACGTTTTCCTGCGTCTTGCTGGCGTGACCTTTCTTCGGCAGCCACGTGACCGGAGTCTTCTTGCCATCGATCGTGATGGGCTGCTTGGTCTTGTAGACCTTAGTCAAATCGAGTCCTTGCCACTTCACTTGATCATTGAGGTCAGCCTGGGTAAACTGCTGACTCTTGGTGGGACCGAAGTCCTTCATGAACGCCGCCAGCTTGTCGGCTTTGGTTTGGTTCCAAGAAAGTGTCGCGCCGGTTTTCCGCTTGCTGCTGGATGCGGCCACCTTAACATGCGAACTGGAGCTGGTCGCTTTTTGGGCCTGCTGATTGCCACACGCGGCAAGCGTCAGCCCCAAACTGAGTAAAATCGTCGTCCGCCAACACTTCATTTTTCCCCTACCTCCAAAAGACATCTTCATTCAGTAAGTAAAAAAAACTGAGTGATGGCTTTGATTCACCACAGTGCGCTACTCGGCCAATACTTGTTTACTGCGAGTTGGCCGTATGCTCATCTGGGTAAATGGTGGCACCATACTGATTTGCGAGCGCCTGTGTCGGATAGTAATTACGATCCACCCACATGCCGCCACCAGAAGCGGTTTCAAGTACTGGCACGGTTTTGCCACCTAGATTGCGGTTGGTGACCGCGTAGAAGCCCCCGGCGCCGGCACTTTGGTACCAACCTCTGACGTTGACCCATGACTTACCGTCTTGGCTAAACCGATACGCTGCACCCCATTCTTCTTTGGCCGGATCCATCTTTGTTGAGTCGCCGTTTAAGGCCGCCGTGTCATTCGCAGTGCGCTCCTGAATATCATAAACAGGTTGATTACCGTATTCTGGGTTCTGAATTGAGTTGCCTGTAATCGTCATCTGCCCGTTCTGGCTGTACCAAGTGCCCTGAAAGGACTGGTCAAAGACCACGGCATGAGTAGGCTGACTGGCGGCATTGCTGCTTGACGCCGCAATCTGAGAACTGCTGGTGTCGTTTGCTTTGGCTGGCAGGGTTGCAGGCTTGCCGGCAACGATTGCGGCGAAGGCCTTTTTCAACTCGTCGTTAGCCGTCTCGGTAGTGCTTAGAACCTGTTTCTGGGGCGCGGCCTGACTGACCAGTACCCGCGGCACGCTATTTTCTTTCAGCGTGAAGAGATACAAGATCCCCGCATGATCATCTGCGTAAACTGCGACCACGTTGAGTTTGGTCCGGCTTCCGCGAGACGCTTTAGGCAGCCAGTTAACCGTGGTTTGGTGGCCGTCAATTGTGATGGGCGTCTTTTTTTGCATCACCTTGCTGAGATCCAGACCCCGCCATTTCGTCGCGGTCTTCGCGTCGACCTTAGAATAATTCTGTTGCATCAGTGGGCCAAAACCCTTCATATACGTCTCTAGCGACTTCGCCTTATCCGCATTCCACTTCAGCTTGCTAACCGCGCTAGGCTTATGCGCCACCGCACTACTGCTCGCGGTGGTACTCGTTGTTGGCTTGGGCTGCTGACTGCGACAACTGGCCAGAGTGAACCCCACGCTCACAGCGACCACGATTCCCCATGATTTCATTTTCTCTTCGCCTCCTAAATCAAGCTTCCCACGGGAAAATAAATAAATCAATCAAAAAAGCGGCCCCGCACATCATGTGCGAGGCCGCAATTGGCACAACAAGTTACTTACTATCGCTGGATGACTTGGTGCGCCGGCGACGGTGTGTTATCAGCACGAACCCAAGCACCACCAGAGCGATACCGAGCGTCAGGAGTCCGGGGTCCAGGTTCTGGGTCCCGGGGCCTTGTGGGCTGATCATGATGACGTAAAACCCGATGGCCAGTGATAACATACCGGAACTGTAATGTCCCTTCATCGCTAGTTAGGCGACGCCGACGGTGAACAGGATCGCGGAAGCCCAGCTTTGCTTCTTGATCTCTGCTTTGGCGGTTTTGGCCGCCGCATCCAAGTCGGTGGCAGTGGTGCTGAATGTGGCACGCATGCCCTGCTTGCTATTCAGCTTGAAGGTGACGCCATCTTCATCGTAAGCTTCCAAAACGGCGATCATCTTATCCAGATACAGTGCAGAACTAACAACAACCATGTTATCTGACTCCTTTATGTTCGATTTAATAGGGAAACTGCCGCAGAAGAAACCGGTTGCGGCAGTCACTAGTGTTAATAATAAGCCACTGGTTGGGTAAAGACAACCAGTGGCTCATACGGTTAAGCGGCAGTGCCGTCGTCAGGCGCGTCCGTTTGAACACGGCTGGATGCCATAACAAATGGTACCCAGATGAAGAACGCAATGACCATGTTGACGAGGGCCAGTACCGCGGCTCGCCAGTCGAACCCGGTCGCCATCAAGGCGTTCAGGATCGGTGGGGTAATCCAAGGAACCGCGATCTTGACTGGGCCAACCCAGCCAGCAGCAGTGACGAAGTAAGCAATGGCAGTGTTCAGAACTGGTGCCACGATGAACGGGATGAAGTAGATCGCGTTCAAAACGATTGGCAGCCCGAACATGACTGGTTCGTTAATGTTGAAGAGGCCAGGGGCAAAAGCAAGTTTTGCGACGGCTTTTTCATCAGCACGCTTCGAGAACAGCAGGATGGCGATCAGCAGGACGATGGTACCACCTGAACCGCCGAACCAAACGTAGGCATCGAAGGAACCACGAACCCACTTGTAAGGAAGCGGATCATGGTTGGCGAAGGCCTGGATGTTCGCAATCTGGGAAGTGCCCCAGATGGATTCCAGAATTGGTGCCATGACGTTCGGGCCATGAATCCCGAAGAACCAGAAGACCTGAACCAGCAGGGCAACCAGGATAACCATGCCAGCACCTTGGCCGGCGTGAAGCAGTGGCGCCTGGATGGTGGCAGACAGCCAGTCACCGAAGGCCTGGCCAGTCAAAGTCTGGAACAGGTAAGTGATGATGGCGATGACATACAGTGCCGCGATCCCAGGAATCAGAGTCGTGAAGGCTTTGGAAACAGCCGGCGGCACGGTGTCAGGCATTTTGATGGAGATGTCTTTCTTCATCAACCAGATGTAAACGACGGTGGCAATCGCGCCGAAGATCATGGCCGTGAACAGGCTTGAAGAGCCCAGGTTCGCGGTGCCAAAGGCGTTCGGTACGGACAGGCTGCCATTGGCGTAGGAGCCGCCGGCAGTGGTGATGACTTTAACCGCAGACTTGCTCAGCTTGCCGGTGAGGGCCAGGCTGGCGCTGCTGTTGATGCCCATGAAGAAGGCGGAAAGTGAAATCAAGGTTCCGGCGACCCCGTCGACCTGGTACGCTTCAGCGAGGTGATAGCCCCACATGGCGGAGAAGAAGACGGCGAAGATGGTCAAAGAACCAACGGACACGGTGTTGTCGATCATGATGATCGGCTGCACGGCATTGACAAAACTTGTCCAACCCCACTGTGCAGGGTAGGTGGAAAGCAGCGCGTTCAGCAGGGTTGCAAGAGAGCCGGCCATGGTGATCGGCAGCGTGGCGATAAATGAATCACGCAGCGCGACCAGCCAAGGAATCGACCCGATCTTAGCAGCCACTGGGACGACGTACTTTTCCAGCAGGTTCATAATGGCTTGCATAGAAAATTCCTCCCAAAAAATGTTTACCCCCGTGCAGGGGCTTGGCACTGGCATACGGAATGTGAACAATTGATGCTGACTTGGCCAGCGCCGGCAGTGCCCTTGCGCGAAAACGGTTCCGGATAGCGTTCTCATTTTATTTGGTCTGACACGTCTGCCAGGCTGATGAGCCCGCAATGCGGAAAGCAGCGGCGGAAAAATCCGCCGAGTGGTTAACCACATTTTTAGTGTAACCGTTTGCACCACAGAAAGAAAGAATTTGACCCCACTAAAAAACAAATAACCAAAATAAAACAAGCTGAGGGCTTCAGCTTGCTTTTTGGTGGGTCAATTTGTTAGCGGGGCTGCTCCAGCCGGTGGGCGATGAGCTCCAGCAGGTAGATGATCGGCACCTGCGTGGTCAGGTTCAAGGCGCCGCGCGTCAGTTCCGGCAGGTAATACGTGATGACCAGGTCGGCGAGGTGGGCCAGCGTGGAGTCGGCGTGATCGGTCATCGCGATCACATAAACGCCGGTTTGCTGGGCGCGGGTGGCCATGTCGATCACTGGCTGCGATTCGCCGGAAACCGACAGCGCGACCATCACGGTGTTTTGCAGCACCGCGGTTTGCGCTGGGAAGGGGTAGTCAGGATCGGTCAGGGCCAGCGAAAAGGTCCCGCTGTTTGACCAAAAGCGCGCGCCGTACTCGGCCAAGGCTGCGCCGGTGCCGATGCCGCAAAGCAGGACCAGCGGCGCTTCTTCAAGGTGGGCGACGGCCTGATCGACCAGCTTGCTGAATTCCGGCGTCGTCACGGTCTCAAAGAACTCGGCCAAGGGCGCGGACATGTCTTGGTCCGATAAGGGGGCAGACTCGGCCACCGCCGCGCGGCTGCGCTTTAAGGCGTAACGCAGCTCGGAGTAGCCCTCGTAGCCCATTTTGTTGGCAAAGCGCAGGACCGTCGTGGTGCTGACATGCGCGTTTTCCGCCAGCTCGCGGATCGTCATGTGCTCCACTTCGGCCTGGTGCTGGTTAATATAAGTGTAAACCGACGACTCCAAACCGTTCAACGTGCGCAACTTGGCATACGGAAACAAGGCTGACCCTCCTTTGATGATGGCTCAATTCTACCATATCAAAACGGGCCCCGCGGCTTACTTCAGCAGTTGGCGTGCGATCCGGTTGGCCTGGCGCAAGTTGACGTCATTTACGTAAGGGCGCGGGCTGGCAGTGGTCAGCCAGTTGACGCCTTCCGTCGGCACGCCCCAGAAAAACAGCTTGCCTTGAGGCCGGTGGCGGCTGTCCAGCAGCTGCGCGGTGTCGCGGTCGACCAAGACGGCCCCAGATTGGAAGCGGCGGTCGCCGGCCAGCTGGAGTTCGCGCAGCGTCGCCATGTCATCGTGGCGCAGCTGGGTGAGCAGGGGGTCTTTGGCAGTCGGCGCGTTGGCGGCGGGGACGCGCGCCTCGATCAGTGCCGTGCCCGGGGCCTTGAAAGTAGGGTCGGTTTTCGTCCCGGCGATGAAGTAGCGCCCCTGGGTGGTGATGGTCATCTGGCGCGGCAAAAAAGTGATGACCCCGGCGCGGCTCAGCGCCAGCAGCTGCTTGATCCGCAGCGCCGGCGGGCCGATCGACAGGAAATCGTTGGTCCCATTGAACCACCGCAGGAAAAAGTCCAGGTACTCGTCGTCGCTGAACAGGCCGCGCGCCACCACCTGGCGCACGGCGTCGCGCAGGTCGCGGAGCACCTCCAGCCCGGCGGCAGTGGGGTCGGTTTCGCTGCCGCGTTCGGCGCCCTTGGCATCTGCCGCGAGGTAATTTTGAATGGCCGCTTGCAGCTCGCCTGCGGGGACGGTGGTCAGTTTGTCCCAGTCGAGCCGCTCGCTGGCCGGCAGGTGCAGCGCGCGCACGGCGGCTTCGGGCTGCTGCAGGTAGGCGGATTGAAACGCGGCCAGGTCGAGATGGGGGTGGCGCTGGGCCAGCAGCAGCGAGTAGTACACGAAACCGACCTCGCGCTGCAGACCCTGCCAGAAGGTGTCGCCGGCCAGCGGGCCTGCCTTTTCCCATGCCGCTAGCTGCGGCCCCGTCAAGAAGCGCGCGGGCCATAGTTCACCCGGGGCTTTTTCGTTGGCTGCCTTGGCGTGATAGGGCAGGCCGCGGCGCGAACCGGCCAGAAGGTGGGGTTCTTTGCCGCTGGCATGGTAGGTTAAATCGCCTGAAGCCTCTACCGTGAAAGTGCCGCCGCGGCCCTCGGTGAGTCGGCTGACAAAGTCGAAGAAGCTCAGCCCCAGTCCGCGCAGGATCACGACGTCTTGGTGGGTCAGGGTGCTCAGGTCCCCCTCGGCCGGAAAGCCCGGCGGCAGGTAGAAGCGATTTTGCGCCTGGGCGAAGCGCTGCAAGGCGGCCTGCTCGCGAGTCAGCGTGTTTTCGATGGTGCCAAGCGCCATGACGACGCCGTCAAAATTTTCGCTGGCCGCCTCGGTCATCACGGCGTACGGCGGCCCGGGCTTAACGGCCATCACGGTGGCCTGACGAAACGCGATGGTCATATTCTGGGACTTGCGCCTGAGCATCTGCGCGTAGAACCAGCTCTGATAGTAGCCGTATAGCGCGCGCGGCGGGTAGTCGTTGGGCCCCAATGTCGCCGCGGCCTGCGTCATGGCCGAAGCGTTCGGCCCGCCGGCTTGGCCAATGTACGCCGCGGCGTCTTGCTTGGCCCACTGCGCCAGGTCGGGACCGGGCATGACGGGCCCCGGGTCTTCAACGGTGCGATCGTAAAACAGGGTGATGTGCTGGGCGGCGGTGTTCATGATCAGATGCGGGTCTTGGTCCTGCCGCCAGACGCGGCCACCGACGGGGAACGGGTCGTACAAGGTGACGGTCAAGGGCGTTTCGACAGCTTGCTGCCAGGCCACCAGGCGCTCAAGGACCAGCAGGCCGCGCGGGCCGGCGCCAATCAGTGCGATTTTCATATGTTTCACCTCCGATTGTGGCGTAACAGGTGGTTTGGTTTAATTGTAGCGTGAATCTTACAAAAACTGATAGTGTGCCGCCTTTTGCTTTCCATACAATCGTGTAATAATGGTAGTAATGAATTTGAGCGAGGAGGAAAGTCCGCCATGAAGATTGCCATTGTCGGTTGCACGCATGCTGGGACGGCCGCGGTCACGCAGATTGCGGCGGCCCACCCGGAGGCTACGGTCGATGTTTATGAACGCCGCGACGACATTTCATTTCTTTCCTGCGGGATCGCGCTGTACCTGGAAGGCACTGTGACGGACCCGAAGACCTTGTTTTACGCCAGCAAGGAGAGCCTGGAGGCGTTAGGCCCGAACATTCATGTTCACTTGCAGCACGATGTCCTGCGTGTCGACAGCAAGCACCACAGCCTCGCAATTCAAAACATGGCCACGCGCGAAAAGTTCTCCGCGACCTATGATAAGCTGATCGTGTCCACCGGCAGTTACCCAGTGATTCCGCCGATTCAAGGCGTCAGTGTGCCGCGGGTCTTGATGTGCAAGAACTACGATGACGCGCTGGCCATTAAGCAAACCGCTGAAGGGGCCGACAAAATTGCCATCATCGGCGGCGGTTACATCGGCGTTGAACTGGCCGAAGCATACAGCCGCACGGGCCACGACATTTTGTTCATCAATGGGGTGCACCATCTGCTGAGTCATTATGTCGACACGCCGCTGGCCGAAGAGGTTGAAGCTGAGCTTTTGGCGCACGGTGTCGATTCTCACCTGCAAGAGATTGCCTTAAAGTTTGACAGCGATGACCAGCACGTCTTTATCACCACCGACAAGGGTGAGTGGCAGGCGGACTTAGCGGTTGTCTGCGTCGGGTTCCAGCCGATGACGGAGCTGGTGGATGGGCAGGTCAATCTGAACGCCGACGGGTCGATCCACGTCAACGACTATATGCAGACCTCATCGCCTGACATTTACGCGGCGGGGGACACCGTGGCGGTTCATTTTAATCCGACTCATAAGGATGCCTATGCGCCGCTGGCCACTAACGCGGTGCGCCAGGGCAAACTCGCTGGCATCAATGTGTTCGGCAACCACACGCGCTACATGGGCACGCAGGCGACCTCGGCGCTGCGGCTTTACGACAAAACGCTGGCCTGCACCGGGATGACCCTGAGCCGCGCAAAAAAGGCCGGCTTTGACGCGGCGGCCGCGGACCTAGTGGATAATTATCGGCCTGAGTTCATGCCGACGACCGCGCGGGTGTCCCTGCGCCTGGTGTACGACCGCAGTAATCGCCGTATCCTGGGCGGCCAGCTGTTTTCACAGTACGACGTTGCGCAGTCGGCTAACCTGCTGTCAGTGATGATTCAAAACCGCAACACGATCGATGACTTGGCCTACGTGGATATGCTGTTCAATCCCTGGTATGACCGGCCGTGGAATTACCTGAACCTGCTCGGTCAACAGGCGGTCGCACAGGCAGACGCACAGCACTAACGCTTGGAGGAAAGACTATGTGGAATTGGCTCGGTGTCATCGCCTGGGTGCTGCTTGCAGCGTACCTTGGCTTCATCATCTGGAACATCCGCTCCCGCCACCTCAAAATGGTGGTGACCGGTAAAAAGCCGGGCCCGACCTGGCTGGTCGACCTCGTTGAAGTGGTCATCCTGGTCGCGGCCGCCTACTTCATGGTCTGGGTCTCTTGGCTGCGGCCGATCGATTACGCCGACAGCCGTGTCGTCAGCGTGCGCTACGCCTACCACCCGCTGATTTTGCAAACCGGCGCCACGCGGTCTTACTACGTGACGGTGGCGTCCGGCAATGGCAAGCAGCCGGTGCGCTACTACACCTACTGGACGGCCGGCGCTAAGAACCAGACCAACAGCCGTGACGCCGATATTTCACTGGGCAGCGACCCGTTGACCATGAAGGCCAGCATGTACCCGTGGGACCACAAGAAGTTGATTGCGCTGGATGGCACAACAGAAAAAGCCTATGTGGCGACCATGACCGCGCATTTCAAGCCGACAGTCCTCAACGGCTTGGGCATGCACGTTGGCCACGTCGCCGAGCGCTTTGACCTGATCCGCATTCCTAACGACACGCTGATGAAGATCGTGCCCAAACAAACTGATTAAAGACAAACGAGCCGCTCATCCGATAGGGGATGGGCGGCTCGTTTTGGGTTAAGCGATTTACTTGCCGGTTGGCTTGTGTTCCATGTAGTCGCGGAGGCTGGCCACAACGCTTGCTTCCGGCTGCTCACGCATCGCCTTGATGTTGTGGATGTGTTCCACCGACACGTGGCTGTTTAGTGCCATTTCCGTATCCGTGAGGTCATTCTTGCGCTGGAACTCAATGATCTCGCGTGCAAAAGCGCTCAGTTGGTCTTTTTCATTCACTAGTGTGAACCTCCTTGATTCATGTTCTACGTCTAGTATACCGAATTTCAAGCCAAATGCGCAGCGAAGTTGTTTTGGTTGCAAAAACGAACAGATGTTTGTATAATAAAAGTAAGGAGAATTGTTGAAGAGGCTAGTGGAAGGAGTTGGTATTCATGGATCGCTTTGCTTATCTGAATACGCTGGCAAACGCCCAGGACACGCCGATGCGCGTGCGGCGCTTCGAGAACAAGAACGTGATCATTCGCCGCAACTTGGCCAATCACCAAGGCCTGACCACTGAGGTCTGGAACGCCTGGTTGCAAAAAATGCTGCTGCGCTTTTCTGGCTTTGAACCGGTGATCGAAGTGGACCGGTTCGGCAAAGATCCTGACATCCGCTTCTTTCGTGAAAGCGAGCTTCAGGATGCGATTCACTTTATACTGACCGGCAGCAAGGCACCAGAGGCAGCGGTGGACTAGTTAATCTATAAGATGAGTTTGGAGTCAGCCGTTGTGACTGGCTTCTTTTTTAGCTTCCACCGTTCTTGGTAAAAGTGTATTAACCGGTGAAACGCAGGACGGGCATTGAGGATATTCAGCGCCCTCTGCGTAATAGTTGTGTGTATCAACTGTTGACCGGAAAAGTTAACACGTTTGCTATTTTCAGACAATAGCAAACGTGTTAACATTATTGGCGAAGGCGCCTTAAGAAAGTGAGTGCCTCCATGTATATCATCGATTTCTATGAAGACAAGGACGGATATAGCGACTTCCAAACATATCTGGAGAAATTGCTGATTAGCCATGATCAGACGGATAGAATGGTCCTCAAGAAGATGAGATACCAGATGAAACTGCTGGAAAATTTAGGCCCTGCATTAAGGATGCCCCAGGTAAAGGAGCTGAAGGGCTATACTTCGAGGCTGTTTGAACTGCGCCCACTCCCTGAGCGGGTGTTCTTCTCCTTTTCGGGTAAGGACCGGTACGTCATCCTGTCCCACTATACAAAACGTCAAAACCGCACAGATCCGCGGGAAATCCTCCGCGCACTCTCGCGGCTTGAGGATTGGTTAAAGCGAAAGGGGAAACGCTAATGGCAACTTGGAAAAACTTTGAAAGTAAGATGGACGAGGCGTTTTCTTCAGAGGAGCTTGAGGTGATCGATACCCTTGCCGCACTTCACAGTGAACGCATCCGGCAGGGGCTGTCGCAGCACGACCTCGCGCAAAAAATCGGGATGAAGCAACCGCAGCTGGCAAAAATCGAGCGCATGGACTCCTTGCCATCACTCAGGACGCTGGATCGCTATGCGACAGGACTGGGGTTAAAGTTGAAATTATTGGTGACGCACGAATGACGCCACTTAAAATTCGTCAATCAAGTCAATTAAACCGGGCGCTGAGCCTGGTTTTTAGTTTACTTGCAAAAAGTTAGCCATTTCCTGTTTACTTATAAAATGTAAGTGATATGATTGTACTCGTAATCAATTAACCCATTGGAGGCAATCAATATGACTTTAACAAATGGCTACGAACAAAGTGATCGCGAACAGAAGTTGGACATCGTCAACCTGCCAAGCCTTGAGGCAGAGGCCAAGAAGATCATCCCAACTGGCGGCTTCGGCTACATCGCGGGCGGCTCCGAGGATGACTGGACCTTGCGCCAGAACACGGCCGCGTTTGGTCATCTGCAGATCGTTCCTAAGGCCTTGTCGAACATCGAGCAGCCAAGCACGGCGACTCACGTCTTCGGCCTTGACCTGAAGACCCCGATCATGATGGCACCCACTGCGGCTCAGGGCCTAGCCCACAGTCAAGGCGAAAAGGACACCGCGCGCGGCGTTGCGGCCGTTGGCGGTCTGATGGCGCAGAGTACTTACTCTTCCACCTCGATTGCTGACACTGCGGCAGCTGGCAACGGTGCGCCTCAGTTCTTCCAGCTGTACATGAGCAAGGACTGGACCTTTAACGAAAGCCTCCTGGACGAAGCCGTTAAGGCCGGCGTTAAGGCGATTCTATTGACCGTCGACGCCACCGTTGATGGCTACCGTGAAGCCGATATCGTCAATAACTTCCAGTTCCCGATCCCGATGGCGAACTTGACCAAGTTCTCCGAAGGCGACGGCAAGGGCAAGGGCATCGGCGAGATTTACGCCAGTGCCGCTCAGAAGATCTCTGAGGACGACGTGCGCCGCATCGCGGACTACACGCACCTGCCTGTCATCGTCAAGGGCATTCAGTCTCCAGAAGACGCGCTGCGCGCAATTGGTGCTGGCGCCGCCGGCATCTATGTCTCCAACCACGGCGGCCGTCAGCTGAACGGTGGCCCGGCATCGATCGATGTCCTGCCAGCCATCGCCAAGGCCGTTAACCACCAGGTTCCGATCATCTTTGACTCCGGCGTTCGTCGCGGCAGCCACGTCTTCAAGGCGCTGGCTGCAGGTGCGGACCTGGTTGCCATGGGCCGGCCGGTCATTTACGGTCTGGCTTTGGGCGGCGCGCAAGGCGTCCAGTCCGTCTTCGAAGAGCTCAACCACGAGCTTGAGATCACCATGCAGCTTGCTGGCACCAAGACCATCGAGGACGTGAAGCACGCGCCTTTGACTCACTTTAACTACGCGGACTAAGTTTAGTGGAAAAGCCGCTGAGGAGACTCGGCGGCTTTTTGCGTAGGTGCGCTCAGGCGAGCAACGCGGGAGTGGTTAGCTACGCTCAGTGCCTCGAAGCCAAAGTACGGCTTCAATGCACTGAGCTAGGCTACCCATCCCGCTAAACCCGCTCGCCTTCGCAGCCTGTAGCCTGAAACCCTTTTCCCTCTCCCGCCTGACAGGGTATACTGGAGGCAGAGGTGAGCGCGATGACGATTTTGATCTTGTACGAATCCGTGACGGGTAACGCCAAAGGGATGGCCCGGATTTTGCAGCTGTTCTTTGAATGCGAAGGGGCAACGGTCACGGTGGGTCAGATGCAGCAAACCGACGCCGCGGTGATGGCCAATTACGACGCCGTGATCATTTCCACCTACACCTGGCTGGGCGGCATTGTGCCGCCGCCAGTCAATGACTTCTATGAAGACATTCCGCAGGTGGATCTCAGCAAGCCAGTCGTCGTCGGCGTGGCTGGCACCGGCGACCCGTGGTACGGCAAGGATTACAACACCGCGCCTGACCTGTTTGACGCCGCGTTTGAGCAAGCTGGCGCCGTGGTCGGGGCGGCCCCGGTCAAGATCGAGCAAGGCGCCGAAAAGTCTGACATGCCGGCGTTCGCGGCGTTCGTGAAGGCCATTATCGCGAAGGTCAAGGACGTGCAGGCACACGCAAAGGAGTGAGCAATATGGCAGAAGAAACCATTTTCTTCAATCCCGGTGACGCCATCGCCAGCGACTACGATTTCCAGGCCGCACGGCGGTCGGCGGAGATTTTTAAGGTGGACCACGCCTCGACTAAGGGGCTGATCGTGGCCAAGGACGGTCAGGGCCGCTTTGATGTGTTTTACGAAGGCGCCGACACGGATCCGAATGCCGGCAAGGAGAAGCCGACCCGCTATACAATCTTGGCACGGCTGTGATGCGGCGCAGACTATGGGCCTCACTTGGGCTGGTCGCCGGTTTGACGACCCTGGCAGTTGTCGAATGGTGGCTGCTGCGGCCGCTGGCACCCAACCCGTTTCTCGTTGGCCTGGTGGGTTTGGTGATGGGTGGCCTATTGGCGCTGCTGATTAGTTTTTGGTGGCCGCGGCGCCGTTAGCCCGCTGGTGTGGTATACTGTTCTGGTAACAAAAAGTAAGCGAAAGGATCTGATCTCATGGCGACATTGACACAAGAAATGAAAGACATGATCGGCTCACAACTCAACTTTTTAGCCACGGCGGATGAAAATGGGAATCCGCAAGTCGGCCCGAAAGGCACCATGCGGGTCTTTGATGACCATCACCTGATCTACAACGAGGAAACCGGGCGTCACGCTTGGCACAACCTGCAAAACAACGGCAAGGCCGCGGTGGCTTCAGTCGACCGCAGCAAGCTCAAGGGCTTCCGCTTTGAGGGCACCGTTGAAATTCACAAGGATGGCAAGATTTTTGACGACGCGCAGGCCTTTGCGCAAAGCAAGCACCTGCCGGCCGCAATTGCCGCAGTGGTGATTTCCGTTGACCGCATCATCAAGCTCGATGCTGGCCCCAACGCCGGCACCGTGATCGAAGAAGATTAAGCTTTAACCGAAAAGCACCCCACCAAGCCTGATGACTTGGTGGGGTGCTTTTGCGTACTTAGGCGGTGGGCTGACCCACGCGGTCCAGGTGGCTTTTGACAATGAGCTTGGCGATGGCCTTGGCGATGTTTGCGTTGCGCAGGATCGGGCCGTGGGCGTAGCTGCCAAACGTGTTTTTGTAGCGCATGCCTTCCACGCCGTCATCTGGGTTGTTGCCGTAGCCTTGAATCATTTTGCCCAGTGGGTGCAGCTTGTCCTTGTCGTCAAAGTACGTGCGGCCGCTGTGATTCTCGAACGCCTTGACTGTGCCGTATTCGGTTTCAAACTCGGTGTCGCCGATCATGCGCGCGTCCGCCTTGAACACGGTGTGCAGCGGCAGGATGCCGAGGCCCTTGATGGTGGTACCGTCTGAGGTCTTGTAGTAGGCGCCGAGCAGCTGGTAGCCGCCGCAGATGGCCAGCATCGGTTTGCCCGCCTCAATGTAAGTGGTCAGCGTGTCCTTGAAGCGGGGCAGGTCCTTGGCCACAACGGTTTGCTCGTAGTCCTGGCCGCCGCCGAAGAAGACAAAATCATAGTCCGCCGCGTTAAACGGGGTGCCCAAGCTGACGTTGTCCACAACGACCGAGTAGCCTTCCTGGCCCAGCCAGTAGCGCAGGATCTTGACGTCGCCGCTGTCCCCGTACGTGTTCATCAGGTCTTCATATAAGTAAGCGATGCGAATTGGCTCTGCCATAGCGCGCTTCCTTTCTCGTTCTACTTGCGCACAATTTTAGCACACGAAGCCGTAAAGCAAAAGCACCAAGGCGGCGGCGAAAACGCGGCCAATCGCGGTGGGCAGTGTTTTTCGGCCCGGATGTCAGGTTGTGACTGGCGGCCGATTAAGTTAAACTAGAGGGTGTCGTGAAACCAGTAAAAAGTTTCACACTGTGCGGGGCTAAACCCGGGCAGAGAAGGGAGGCAGACTAATGGATGAAGCCGAGTTTAAGGCCGCGGTGGCGGCACTGGGGACTGCGCCTACCGCCGCACAGCTGGCACAATTCGCGCGCTACTACCAGGAATTGGTGGCAGCCAACGAACACGTGAACCTGACGGCGATCACCGAGCAGCCGGCAGTCTACCTCAAGCACTTTTATGATTCCCTGACGCTTTTGGCCGCTGCGCCGCAGTTGTTGACCGAACCCCTGACGGTGTGTGACGTCGGGGCCGGGGCAGGTTTTCCGTCCCTGCCGGTCAAGATCATGGCGCCGCAGCTGGACGTGACGATCGTTGATTCGCTCAACAAGCGGATCGCATTTCTCGAAGCGCTGGTTCAGACGCTGGGCCTCAGCAGCGTCCACCTTTACCACGACCGGGCCGAGACGTTCGGCGGCAAGCGCAGTGCGCACCGTGAGGCCTATGATGTGGTGGTTGCCCGCGCCGTGGCGCCGCTGAACGTGCTAGCTGAGCTGTGCCTGCCGCTGGTGCGGCCGGGCGGCCAGTTTGTCGCGCTGAAGGGCAGCAAGGGCGAGGAAGAAATCACCCATGCCAAAACCGCGTTCGGGGAGCTGGGCGGCAAGCTCAATCAAGTGAAAACCCTCAGCCTGCCGAAAACCGGCGATCCGCGCACCCTGATTGTTGTCGACAAAGTCAGCACCACCCCGGGCCGGTTCCCGCGCAAACCGGGAACCCCCAGTAAGCAACCGTTAGGAGGTTAGCCATTGGCACTCTTTTTTGGTAAGAAAAAACCGCAAAGCAATAACACGGTCGTGCAAGAGCTGCCGTTATCTGCCATCGTGCCCAACCGCTTCCAGCCCCGCAAGGTGTTCAGTCCGGACGCCATCAAAGAACTGGCGGACACGATTTCCGAACACGGGCTGCTTCAGCCGATTGTGGTGCGCGAGTACGAGTCTGACCACTACGAGATCATCGCCGGCGAGCGCCGCTTTCGCGCGATGCAGTCGCTGCATTTTGAGAAGGCACCGGCCATTGTTCAGAAAATGAGCGATGAGGAATCGGCAGCGATGGCGCTGATTGAAAATCTGCAGCGCGAGGGCCTGTCCCCAATCGAAGAGGCCGAGGCGTACACCGACCTCATGAAGCTGAACGCGATGACGCAACAGGACCTGGCCAAGCAGCTGGGCAAGAGCCAGTCGTTTGTCGCCAATAAGCTGCGCCTGCTGAAGCTGTCCGATTCGGTCCAAGATGCGATCATGAACGGCCAGCTGTCCGAGCGCCACGGCCGCGAGCTGCTGAAAGTGGATGATTACCACCAGCAGCTGCTGCTGCACGAGATTTTGGCCAATCACCTGACCGTGAAGGAAACCGCCCAGCTGGTCGATGAAACGCTGGGCGTGAAACCCGCCGATGCCGCCGTCGAGCAGGTCAAGTCGACGACCGCGGCGAAGGACCAAGGCAAGGCCAAGAAGCCGCGCCGGCGCCGCAAGCCGATCACCAAGGACGCGCGCATGGCGGTCAACACCTTGAAACAGTCGGTCAAGCTGATCGAAGACGCCGGGCTGACCCCGCAGGTGAAGGAAGAGGAGACCGCTGCGGCCTACCGCTTCATCATCGAGATTCCCAAGGGAAAGAAGTAGGAGGGCAAGATGGCAGCACATGTAATCGCAATCGCGAACCAAAAAGGCGGCGTCGGGAAAACCACGACGACCATCAATTTGGGGGCCTGTCTGGCCAGTGCCGGTAAACGCGTCCTCATTGTTGACGCTGACGCCCAGGGCAATGCCACGTCCGGCGTTGGCGTGCCAAAGGCCGAAGTCGAAAAGGATATCTACGATGTGCTGGTTTCGGAAGAGCCGATTCAGTCGGCCATCATGAAAACCAAACACCAGAACCTCTCGATCGTGCCCGCCACCATTCAACTGGCCGGCGCGGAAATCGAGCTGACCAACCAGATGGCGCGCGAAATGCGGCTCAAGCTGGGCCTGCAGCCGGTGCTCGACCAGTACGACTACGTGCTGATCGATTGCCCACCGTCTTTGGGCCAGCTGTCGATCAACGCATTCACCGCGGCCAACTCGATTCTGATTCCGGTCCAAAGTGAGTACTACGCGCTGGAGGGGTTGAGCCAGCTGCTCAACACGGTGCGTTTGGTGCAAAAGCACTTTAACCCGACGCTGAGTATCGAAGGCGTGCTGCTCACGATGTACGACGCCCGCACTAACTTGGGCGCGCAGGTGATCGAAGAGGTGCGCAAGTACTTCGGCGACAAGGTGTACGATGTGGTCATTCCGCGCATCACCCGTCTGGCAGAGGCGCCGAGCTACGGCCTGCCAATCATTGATTACGATCCGAAGAGCAAAGGCGCAGAAGTATACGAAGCGTTGACTAAGGAGGTGCTAGCGGCCCATGGTGAATAAAAACAACAAAGGCTTAGGGCGAGGCATCGATGCCATTTTCAAGGACTTCGAAAGCCCAGATCTGACGGTGAACAATGTGGACGAACTGCCCCTCAAGGACATTCGCCCGAACCCGTACCAGCCGCGCAAGTCGTTCGACCAGGCGGCCTTAAGCGAGCTGGCCGCGTCGATCAAGCAAACCGGGGTGTTTCAGCCCATTATCGTGCGCAAAAGCGTCTCCGGTTACGAGATCATCACCGGCGAGCGGCGGTTCCGTGCGTCCAAGCTTGCCGGCAAGAAGACCATTCCGGCGATCATTCGGACCTTTGACGATCCAGAAATGATGGAAATCGCGGTGCTGGAGAATCTGCAGCGCGAGGACCTCACCCCGCTCGATGAGGCGCAGGCTTATGATACACTGATCAAGAAGCTCAGCCTGACCCAGGCGGAAGTCTCCAAGCGCCTCGGTAAGAGTCGGCCATACATCGCCAACTACCTGCGCCTGTTGACCCTGCCGGACGCGGTCAAGAAGCTGCTGAACGAGAAAAAGCTGTCAATGGGCCAGGCCCGCACGCTCCTGTCGCTCAAGGACAAGAAGCGCCTGGTGCCGCTGGCCAAAAAGACGGTGCAGGACAACCTGACCGTCCGCCAGCTGGAGCGCCTGATCAACCAGATGAACGAGGGCGCAAAGCCCGCCAAGAAGCCTGCGCCCAAGTCGCCATTTTTACGCGAAAGCGAGCACCAGCTGCAGGATCGCTTCGGTACCAAGGTCAACATCGCCCAAAGCAAGCAGGGCAAGGGTAAAATTGAGATCGACTTTGAAACCCAAGACGACCTCACCCGCCTGCTGGATCTGTTCAACGTTGACCTGAATTAATCAGCAAGGGGGAATCCGGATGTATGAGCTGCACGATCGCGTGCTGATGAAAAAGCCGCACGCCTGCGGCACCAACGACTGGGAGATCATTCGTGTCGGTATGGACATCAAGATCAAATGCACCGGGTGCGGGCACATCGTCATGATGAGCCGTCATGATTTCGATCATAAAATGAAGAAGATCCTGGTAAAAGCAAACAGCGAAAAGGAAAGTGAGTAACGCAATGGCATTAACAGCAGGTATCGTCGGCTTGCCCAACGTCGGTAAGTCCACATTGTTTAACGCGATCACAAAGGCGGGCGCCGAAATGGCGAACTACCCCTTTGCGACCATCGACCCCAACGTCGGCATGGTCGAAGTGCCGGACAGCCGCCTGGCCCGCATCGACGAGCTGATCCCGGCCAAGAAAATCATCCACACGACCTTTGAGTTCACGGACATCGCCGGCATCGTTAAGGGCGCGTCCAAGGGTGAAGGCCTGGGCAACAAGTTCCTGGAGAACATTCGCCAGGTCGACGCCATCGTGCACGTGGTCCGCGCGTTCGACGACGACGAAATCACCAGCGTCACCGGTAAGGTCGACCCGCTGGACGACATGGAGACGATCAACTTAGAGCTGGCCATCGCCGATCTCGATTCCGTTGACAAGCGCTACACCAAGGTCCAGAAAGTCGCCAAAAGCGGCGACAAGGAAGGCAAGGCGGAGTTCGCCGTGCTGGAAAAGATCAAGCCGGTGCTGGAAGCCGGCAAGCCGGTTCGCTCTTTGACGTTCACCGAGGACGAGCAAAAAATCGTCCACGGGCTGTTCCTGCTGACCGACAAGCCCGTCCTGTATGTCGCGAACATCGCGGAGGCCGATATGGCCGATCCCGATGCGTCGCCGTACGTTCAGCAGATCAAGGCTGAGGCCGCCAAGGAGAACGCGGAAGTGATCGCGGTCTCTGCCCGCACCGAAGAGGAAATTGCCGAGCTGGACGACTCAGACAAGGCCGATTTTCTGGAGGCCGAAGGGGTGTCAGAATCCGGGCTGGACAAGCTGATCAAGGCCAGTTACCACTTGCTGGGGCTGGCGACCTTCTTCACCGCCGGCGGGCCGGAAACGCGCGCTTGGACCTTCAAGAAGGGCATGAAGGCGCCGCAAGTGGCCGGGATCATTCACTCCGACTTCGAGCGCGGCTTCATTCGGGCCGAGACGATGAGTTTTGCCGACCTCGATAAGTACGGCTCGGTGCAGGCGGTCAAGGAAGCCGGCCGTTACCGCTCTGAAGGCAAGGAATACGAAGTGCAGGACGGGGACATCATCGAGTTCCGGTTCAACGTTTAGGGGGAACAATTGTGACGGAAAAACCAGTCAAAGAAGCCGAAGCAGTGGAGGAAGTCGTTGACGTCGACGCCTTGCTGGGCAAGCTCTCGAAGAAAAATGACGAGTACGTGTTCAAACTGCGCCGGATCCTGACCGATCACCAGTGGTCGGAAGAGCGCCAAAAAACCGTGCTGCAGGAAATGTTGCCGGAAATTATCACGGCCCAGCACCAAGGTAAGCCGGCCACTCAGCTTTACGGCCCGGTCACGGAAAAGGCGAACAGCCTGATCCACCGACCGAAGAAACGCAAGAAGGTGCCATTTTGGCTGAACGGGCTGGACTTGATGTTCCTGTTTTCCAGCATGTTCGGTTTAGTGTACGGGGTCATGGGCTACTTCAACCGCAACAAGCCGCAAGTCGCCAGCGGCAACGGGCTGCTGTCGCTGCTGCTGATGGCCGCCGTCGCCGGCTTTGCCTTTGCCTACTACAATGAGTGGAGCACCAAGAAAAAGGCGGACCGGCGCAAGACCTGGCAGGTCATGGTGATGATGGTCATGGTCATCCTGGTGGGCTCTTGGGCCGCTGGGGCGGTCGGCATGATCAAGTCGCCGATCACCTCGCCAATGCAGTGGCCGGTTTACCTGGTCGTGGCCGTGGTCACGTACGGTATTCACTACCTGCTCAAGCGACGCTACCACCTGCGTGGGTTGATGGCCCAATAAGCCGAACTTTTGGCTACCTTGGGTCACATAAATCTTGAATATAACGAACGATCTATTTTAACTTGGGGTAATTGAGCCGAATCATTCGGAGCTGGCTCTTGAAAAATGAGATATTTTTCATTTACAAACCGCGCTGGGGCAAGGCTCAGCGCGGTTTTTTGCGTCTCCATTGACGCTGTACGGTTCCCAGTGCTATGCTGGTCAACAACAAAAAACGAAAGAGGGCTCTCACTTGAGTAATTGGGACACGAAGTTCGCGCGTAAAGGATTTACGTTTGACGATGTGCTGTTGATCCCTGCAGAAAGTCACGTTTTGCCGCAAGATGTTGATTTGAAAGTGCAGCTCGCACCGAACCTGAAGTTAAACATTCCGATTCTGTCCGCCGGCATGGATACGGTCACCACTTCCGCGATGGCCATCGCCATGGCGCGCCAGGGTGGCCTCGGGGTCATTCACAAGAACATGAGCATCGCCCAGCAGGCCGACGAGGTCCTGACGGTGAAGCGCTCCGAAAACGGCGTCATCATCAACCCGTTTTTCCTGACGGCCAATGACCCGGTTTCAGCGGCTAATGCACTGATGAAAAAGTACCGTATCTCTGGCGTACCGATTGTCGATTCCAAGGATTCCCGCAAGCTGACCGGCATCATCACCAACCGCGACCTGCGCTATGTCACCGATCACAGCGTCGCGATCGGTTCCGTGATGACCAAGGAAGGCCTGATCACGGCCCCAACCGGCACTTCGCTGCAGGAGGCTGAGCAGATTCTCCAGGCTCACAAGATCGAAAAGCTGCCGTTGGTTGACGAAGACGGCCGCCTGTCCGGTTTGATTACCATCAAGGACATCGAAAAGGTCGTCGAGTTCCCGGCTGCCGCCAAGGATGATCATGGCCGCCTGCTCGTGGCCGCTGCGGTCGGCGTCACCTCTGATACCTTTGAGCGCGCCCAGGCGCTGCTGGATGCCGGCGCTGATGCCATCGTCATCGACACGGCCCACGGTCATTCCGCCGGCGTACTGCGCAAGGTCAAGGAGATCCGCGCCCACTTCCCGAACGCGACGCTGATCGCCGGCAATGTGGCCACCGCAGAAGGCACCGCAGCCCTTTACGACGCTGGTGTTGACGTGGTCAAGGTCGGCATCGGCCCTGGCTCCATCTGCACCACCCGTATCGTCGCCGGTGTCGGCGTGCCGCAGCTGACCGCCGTTTATGACTCGGCTACCGAGGCGCGCAAGCGCGGCAAGGCCATCATCGCCGATGGCGGGATCAAGTATTCTGGTGACATCGTCAAGGCCCTGGCCGCTGGCGGCACCGCCGTCATGCTGGGGTCCATGCTGGCCGGGACCGACGAAGCGCCTGGCGACATGGAAATTTATCAGGGTCGCCGGTTCAAGACCTACCGCGGCATGGGCTCGCTCGGGGCAATGGAGCAGGCGCACGGCAGCAAGGACCGCTACTTCCAAAGCGGTGTCAACGAAGCCAAGAAGCTGGTTCCGGAAGGCATCGAAGGCCGTGTTGCCTACAAGGGCAGTCTAGCCGATGTGATTTATCAGATGGACGGCGGCCTGCGCTCAGGCATGGGCTACGTCGGCGCCAAGACAGTGACCGACCTGCAGGATAACGCCCAGTTCATCCAAATCTCCGGCGCGGGTCTGCGCGAAAGTCACCCGCATGATGTTCAGATCACCAAGGAAGCGCCTAATTACTCGGTTGAATAAACTGATTCGACCGCTTTTCGGCCCCGATGCAAGCAGCCCGCTTGCACCGGGGCTTTTTGCGGCCACTTCCTTAAGAATTTCCAGCTCCTGGCCAAAGGCGTAAGCAGGCTTGCAGTCCTTTTGGTACAATGAAGGCGGACTGAAGACTTTTCTGCAAATGGGAGTCGGTCAGTCGTGTCCATTTAGCGGCGGTGAAGATGCGCCTTTGCAGCCTTAGTCGCGCTCGGACTAAAACCGCCCCGCTTCACAAGCTTATCCTAGTCGCGCTCCGGCGGGCAACGCCCGAGCATCTAGCTACGCCACAGGCCTCGCCGCCAAAAGCAGCGGCAATGCCTGTGTCTAGGCTAGCTGTCGGGCTAAAACCGCCCGCCTTCGCAGCCTTATTTAAAAGGAGCCCTAAACATGAAAATTCTCATTGTGGATGACGACAAGGAAATTGTTGAACTCCTCAGCATTTACGTCAAAAATGAACATTACGAACCAATTGAAGCATACAGCGGCAAAGAGGCCATCACGAAGCTGGCCACGAATCCCGACATCGCGCTGATGATCCTCGACATCATGATGCCGAACATGTCCGGCATCGATGTGGTCAAGCAGGTGCGCAAGGATTCGCAGATCCCCATCATCATCGTGTCAGCCAAGACCGGCGATATGGATAAGATCCAGGGACTGATTACCGGCGCCGACGATTACGTCACCAAGCCGTTCAATCCGCTGGAAGTGATGGCGCGCGTCAAGAGCCTGCTGCGCCGCTCCACCAACAACGTTACCAACACCGAGCCGGATAAGCTCGAGGTCGGGCCGCTCACCATCATGAAGGACAGCCACGAAGTTACCACACTGACCGGTAAGCAGATCCAGTTGACGGCGCTTGAGTTCGGTATTTTGTACCTGCTGGCCAGTCACCCCAACCGGGTCTTTTCCGCCGATGAGATTTTCGAGCGGGTCTGGCAGCAGGAGTCGATTGTGTCGGCCAAAACCGTCATGGTCCATGTGTCGCACCTGCGTGACAAGATCGAAGAGGCCACCGGCGGCGAAAAGGTGATCGAAACCGTCTGGGGTGTCGGCTACAAAGTCGAGGCCTAAGCATGGGAGAAAAAGTCCGCCTGACCGGCAAGGAAAAATCCGAGCTCTGGTTTGAAGGGGTCGTCACCATCGTGCTGCTTTTGATGCTCAACTTTGCCCTGTTCGTCCTGCTCAAGGAGCTGGTGGATCTCAGCCAGCAGCTGCAGGATTCGATTTGGAGCGTCAAAAACGTGCTGACGTTCGGCCAGGACAAGCAGCACCTGTGGTCCTGGCGCAGCGTCTTCATGGTTGCCATGGCGGTGCTCGATGTGATTGTCGTGTACTGGCGCCTGATTCGCCGTTATCGCCAGATCCAGATGCGCCACGTCATCCGCGAACTGCATTACATCGCCGATGGTCACCTGGATCACCGCATTCAGTTCAGTGTCAGCACCGACCTGCAAAAGGTGATCAACTCGATCAACGCGCTGGTCGACTCTACCGTTAACTCGATGGAAGAAGAACGGCGGATCGAAAGCAGCAAGGACGAGCTGATCACCAACGTGTCCCACGACATTCGCACGCCGCTGACCTCGATCATCGGCTACCTTGGGCTGATCGAGGACAAGCAGTACAAGAGCGATGAGGAGCTGGTCAAGTACACGCAGACCGCGTACCTAAAGGCCAAGCAGATGAAGGTGCTGGTCGAGGACCTGTTTGAGTACACGAAGGTCCGCCAGACCACCACGCCGCTGAACCCAGTGAAGTTCGACATGCTGGCGATGCTGGAACAGCTGGCCGCCAGTTTCGAGCTGGAAGGGCAAAAGCACCACCTGCGCTTTGTGGTGTCCGGCCGTCCGAATCCGCTGATGATGGAAGCTGACACCGAAAAGCTCGGCCGAGTCTTCAACAACCTGATCGCCAACGCCTTGAAGTACGGCAAAGGCGCCCACCACATTTTCCTGACGGCCGAGGCCGTGGGCTCTGAAGTGGTGATCAAGGTGCAAAACGACGGGGAGCAAATTCCCAACGATTCACTCAGCAAGCTGTTCGACCGCTTCTACCGGGTCGAGGGCTCGCGCAACCAGGAAACTGGCGGCACCGGGCTGGGCCTGGCGATCGCGCAAAGCATCGTCACCTTGCATGGTGGCTACATTTACGCCGACTCGACGCCTGAGCTGACCAGTTTTGTGATTCACCTGCCGCGCACCTTGGGGCAGACGCTCAAGCCTGACCAGAAAATCAAAAACGAATAATGAGGAGTTTAACAATGAAAAAACTTTGGCGCGGCCTAGTCGTTTTGGTCGCAAGTCTTTCTGTGTGGGCCGCGGCGGCCCCAACCAGTGTGGCGGCAGCGACTAACGTTGACGTTGACGCAAAAGCGGCCCTCGCCGTGGACGCCGAATCCGGCCAGATCCTGTACCAGAAAAACGCCGACCAGGTGCTGCCAATCGCGTCGATGACCAAGATGATCTCGCTGTACCTGGTGCTGCAGGCGATTCACGACGGCAAGCTGAAGTGGACCGACACCATCTCACCGGACAACGCGATTTACACTCTGGCCAAGGACACGAGCCTGTCCGGGGTGCCGCTGGAGCCTGAAAACAAGTACACGATCAAGGAGCTTTACCAGGCCAGCGTGATTTACTCGGCCAACGACGCGATGATGCTGCTGGCCAACGCGGTGGCGGGCTCGCAGGAAGCGTTTGTGACGAAGATGACCAGCCTGCTCAACGGCTGGGGCATTAACGACGCCAAGATCGTCAACGTGACCGGGCTGAACAATTCGGAGCTGAAAACGGACCGGGTGCCGGGCACGCCGGCTGATGCGGAAAATGAAATGTCGGCCAAGGACATGGCGATCGTGGCCAAACACCTGCTGAACGACTACCCGGAGATCCTGGACACCACGAAAATTACGAGCATGACTTTCCGTCCCGGCACCAGCGACGCCACCAAGATGGATAACTACGACTGGATGCTGAAGGGCCTGGTTTCCGCGCAAAAGGACCTGCCGGTTGACGGGCTGAAAACTGGGACCACTGACCTGGCGGGGAACTGCTTCACCGGGACGGCCAAAAAGAACGGGTTTCGGGTCATCACCGTGGTCCTGAACGCCGGCGGCACCGCCCAGACGCGGCGCTTTGACCAAACGGCCAAGCTGATGCGCGCCGTGTTTGCCGATTGGCAGCCGCTGACTGCGACCGTCAAGGGGCAGACCGTCACCGGCCATAAGCACCTGGCGGTCAACAAGGGGAAGCAGACCAAGGTGGCGCTTGAAGCCGCCGAAAACGTCTCGGTGCTGGTGCCGACCAGCGCCTCTGCCAAGGACCTGACTTACCACTACACACCGGCCAAGGGCTTTGCCAAGCAGGCGGAAGCCCCGGTCAAAAAAGACACCACGGTCGGGCAGCTGACTGTTGACGCCAAAGACGAGAAGCTGAGTTACCTAGGAAACGCAGCCGGTAATCAAACCAAGCTGGTCACGGCCACTAAGGTCGAAAAGGCCAACTTCTTCACGCTGCTGTTTCGGGGTATCGGAGAATTTTTCAGTCATTTGTTTTAACGACGACGCCAATCAACGCCTAGTTGGGAGGCATATTCATGGTTCAGTATCACAAGATTACAGAAGACGGAATGAAAACGCTCAAGGCGGAAAAGGTGTTGCTTCAGGCCGAGCGGCCGCACAAAATCAAGGCGCTGGCCGAGGCCCGCGCTTTGGGCGACTTGTCGGAAAACGCCGAGTACAGTGCGGCAAAGTATGAGCTGCACCACCTGGAAGGGCGGCTGCGGTACTTAGACAAGGTCATCCGCTACGGCCAGGTCGTGTCCGCGGATCCCAAGCCGATCGCCGATTTGGGGAAAAGCGTGACGCTGCGCTTCGACGATGACGAGGACGTGACCACGTTCCGCCTGGTCGGGCCGCATGAGGCGGCGATGAAGCCGGGCAACTTGGCCATCAACTCGCCGCTGGGCCGCGGGTTAAACGGCCGCAAGGTGGGCGACACCGTGACGGTGAACGCCCCGAGCGGCGCCTACCAGGTCACCGTCGTCAAGCTGGCCTGAGCCTATGCTATAATTGCTCGTGAACAAACACAGAGGAGTCTAAACATGGCACTTTCATTGCACGCATGCATCTTGCTCTTAAAGGAGCACCACCTGCTGAAAAGCAGCGCGGTTCAAAGCGACCTGGACACGGACATGTCCGGCATCGCGTACGATTCTCGCAAGGTCTCCGGCCCGACGCTGTTCTTCTGCAAGGGCACGCATTTCCGGCCGGTTTACCTGTCGATGGCCAAGGACAACGGCGCGACGACCTATGTCGCGGAAAAACCTTACGTTGAAGGCAACGGGATGAACGCGCTGATCGTGGTCAACATCACCAAGGCGATGGCGATCCTGGCCGCGGCGTTTTACGATTTTCCGCAGGACGACCTGTTTGTGGTCGCCTTCACCGGCACCAAGGGCAAGACCACCTCGGCGTACTTTGCCCGCGGTATTTTGGAGCAGGCACACCCCAAGCACGTGGCCCTGTTTTCGACTATTGACACCATCGTGGGCCCCAATCCCGATCAACGCTTCAAGTCCGATCTGACCACCCCGGAATCCGTCGACCTGTTCCGCAACATGCGCGCGGCCGTCGACAACGGCATGACTCACCTGGTGATGGAGGTGTCCAGCCAGGCCTACCTGCGCAACCGCGTGTTTGGGCTGAGCTACGACGTGGGCTTTTTCCTCAACATCACGCCGGATCACATCGGCCCCAACGAACACCCGAACTTTGCCAACTACCTGCACAACAAGCTGCAGCTGCTGGTGAACTCGCGCCAGGTCGTGATCAATGCCGAAACCGAGCATTTTGATGAGGTGTACGCGGCGGCCACCACGACCACGTATCCTGATTCGATTTACCTGTTTGCCAGTGCCGACTTCAAGCCCAAGCGCGATGACATTCGCATCGATTTTCGCTTCGACAGCAAGGCGCTGAGCACGACGCGGAGCCAGTTTCAGCTGGTGCCGGTGACCGACAAGGCCGCGGCGCTCAATGTGTCGGGCAAGTACACGCTGAAGCTGATTGGTGACTTCAATGAAAGCAACGCCACGGCCGCCATCATCGGCGCCGGCCTGGCCGGGGTTGATGGCGCCAAGGCGATCCCTGGCATCGAAAATGTCACGATCCCCGGCCGCATGGAGCACATCGAAGTGCCCGGGCACGGCGTGGTGTACGTGGATTACGCGCACAACTACGGCGGCATGAAGGCGCTGCTGCACTTTCTGAAGGCCGAGTACCATGATCCGCGCATGCACGTGGTCCTCGGCGCCCCGGGCGACAAGGGCGTTTCGCGCCGGCCAGGGTTTGCCAAGGTGCTCAGCGAGTATGCGACCACCGCGTACCTGACCACCGACGATCCGGGCTTTGAAGATCCGGCCAAGATTTGTGCCGAAATCGATGCCGGTATCGACCACGAGAAGGTCACCGTGCACACCGTGCTGGATCGCCACGAAGCAATTGAAGCGGCCATCAAAGAAAGCGGCCCAGACGATGTCGTGATCGTTGCGGCCAAGGGCGCGGACCCGTACCAGAAAGTCCGCGGCGTCAACACCCCGTGGCCAACTGACATGGTCGTGGTCAAGGACGTGGCCGCAAAGCTGGCGGCGAAGTAACTTAAGCTTCTCGGCAAAATCAAAACGCGACCCTTTTCGCTACAGGCGAAAGGGTCGCGTTTTTGCGTGGCGGAAAAAGCTTACTTGCACTTGGCGAGGGCCTGCGCCAAGTCGGCGATCAGGTCGCTTGGATCTTCCAGCCCCACCGAGTAACGCAACAGGCCCGGTGTGATGCCGGTTTTGGCCCGCTCTTCGGGACTCATTTCGGCGTGACTCATCTTCGGCGGGTAAGACAAAATACTTTCCGCGCCGCCAAGCGACACGGAGAACTCAGGCAGCTGGCAGGTTTCCGCGACGATACGGGCGTTGGCCTCGCTGCCGACGTCAAAGCTCAGCACCGCGCCGCCGCTAAGGGCCTGCTTTTGCTGGATGGGGTAACCCGGATCGGTAGGCAGGCCGGGGTAGCACACCCGCGTTACTGCCGGCTGCTTGGCCAGCCAGGTGGCTAGCGCCTTGGCGCTGGCACTTGAGCGCTGCATGCGCACGTCCAGGGTCTTGATCCCGCGCAGCAAAAGCCAGGTATCGGTGACACCCAGCGTGGCGCCAAACGCGTTTTGCATGAAGTAAATGCGATCGGCCAGGGCCTGGTCGTTGGTGACGGCGGCGCCAGCGATGATGTCGGAGTGGCCAGCCAAGAATTTGGTCGCCGAGTGGACCACAATGTCAGCGCCCAGGGCCAGCGGCTTTTGCAGCAAAGGGGACATGAAGGTGTTGTCGGCGATGGTAAGCAGACCATGCGCCTTGGCCAGCTGAGCGACGGCGGCGATATCGGTGACCTTCAGCACCGGGTTGGACGGGGTCTCGATGTAAATGGCCTTGGTGTTGGGCTGAATCGCGGCTTCAATGGCGGAAAGGTCGGTGGGGTCGACGAACGTGTGGGTGATGCCGAAGCGGCTCAGCACGTCCTCCAGGAGCCGAAACGTCCCGCCGTACACAAACTTGGAGACCAGCAGGTGGTCGCCTTGGGAAAAAATCTGCAGCACACTGCCGATCGCGGCCATGCCGGAGGCGAACAGAAAGCCGTGCGCGCCGCCTTCCAGCGCGGCGACGGCGGCCTCGCCGGCCTTGCGGGTGGGGTTGCCGGAGCGCGAGTAGTCGAATTCGCCAAACTGGTCAAAATCCGGCTGATTGAAGGTCGAGCTGAGCTGGATCGGAACGTTAACGGCGCCGCTTGCCGGATCGGCGACGGTGGTGACTTTAATGATCTTGGTGGCGTCTTTCATGCTAAGCCTCCTTGGCGCTGGCCAGCGCCTGGCGCAGGTCCGCGCTTAAATCGTCGACGTCTTCCAGCCCCACCGACACGCGGATCAGGTTCGGCGTGATGCCCAGGGCGCGGCGCTGGGCCACCGGCATGTCGTGGTGGGTCTGCACATCGGGGATGGTGACCAGCGTTTCCACGGCGCCGAGGCTTTCGGCAAACGAACAGACCTTCAGGTGCTGCAAAAACGCGTTGACGTCGTAGCCTTTTGCCAGGTAAAAGCTGATCATGCCGCCGACGCCGGCGTACAGCACGCGCGAAACTGCGGCGTCATTTTTCAGCACCTTCGCCAGTGCCTGAGCATTGGCGGTGTGGGCCTTCATCCGCACGTTCAGGGTTTTCAGCGAGCGGATGAGCAGCCACGCGTCGAACGGGTCAAGGGTCTGGCCGGTGGTGGTGAGCTGGTCGCGCAAGGCGGTTTCCTGTGCGGCCGTCGAGGTGATCACGGCGCCGGCCAGCAAATCGTTGTGCCCGGAGAGATACTTGGTGGCCGAGTGCACCACTAGATCCGCGCCTTCAGTCAGCGGCTGCTGGTACACTGGCGTGAGGAAGGTATTGTCCACGACGACGAGGATGTCGGGGCGCTTCTCGTGCACGGCAGAGGCAACGGCCTTGATGTCAATAATTTTCATGGTGGGATTCGACGGCGTTTCCAGCCAGATCAGGCGGGTGTTCGGCTTGATTTTGGCAAGCAGGTCGGGCACGGTCTGGCCGTTCCAGGTGTCGTAGTCGATTTGGTACTTGGCCTTGCGCACGTCAAAATAGCGAAACGAGCCGCCGTACAGGTCGTCGGAGGCCAGGAAGTGGTCGCCGGTTTGCGTGAAGGTCGAAAAGACCAGGTCAATGGCGGCCATGCCGGAGGAGACGGCCAGCGCCGAATGGCCGCGCTCAATCGCTGCCAGCTGCTGCTCAACCAGGGCCCGCGTCGGTGTGGCCAAGCGCGCGTAGTCGTAGCCGGTCGACTGGCCGAGGCCGGGGTGCCGGTACGCGGTGGAGAAGTAAAGCGGCGGGACAATCGCACCGGTGTGCTGGTCGTCAGTGCCGTTGGTGCCTTGAATTAATTGCGTCGCTAATTTTGTCATAGAATGCCTCCAAAGTGTGGGCAGTCCACGCAAAAAGGCGCCTCGCAGAAAGTTCTGCGGGACGCCTTGGCGTGGTACCACCCGAATTTCGCCTTTTGTCACCAAAAGGCGCTTACGCCGTACCGCAAAGCGAGACGGCTGCGCGCTAACGGGCGGACCCGGTCGCAGCTTGCCTAAGCTCACCGCGGCAACGTGTTCGAGACCATGCTTCACTTGCCCTGCGCGACCGGCTTCCACCAGCGCCGGCTCTCTGGACGCGCGCATCAAGTTACTCATCTCGACTGATTGACCAAAGATTACCCCGATAATGAGAAAAGGTCAATGGTTTTCTCATCATTGCGCCATGTTTATTGGCTGCCGTTTTTTGCCTGAAAAACGTGCGGCGTGTGGTACGCTGAAAGCAGACGAGAATAAGGAGAGACGAACCGTGAGTCATTTGACAAAATTAAGCGATACAGTGGCGCTGACTGACGCCGTCGCCATGCCCGAGGTGGGGGTGGTGGTCGACCAAGCGCCTGAGAATCTGGCCGAAGCGGCCCTAAAAGCCGGTTTTCGGCACCTGATTTGCAACCAGGCGAACTTGCCGGCGGTCCAGGCTGCAATCGCACAATCCGGCTTGCCGGCTGACGCGAGTTTTGTGACCGTGCGCCTGGCAGCGGGTGAGCAGCTGGCCCTGGCGGCACCGGTTGCCCTGATCGTGGCCGGCGGCGATGACGCGAGCCGGCAGGCGGCGACACAGGCAGTCGCGACGGGCCAAGCCCAAGCACAGGCGCTCAGCGGCGAGTTAGCCTCGGACGCCGCACTGGTGGTCCTGCCGCTTGGCGTGACCCAGCAGCAGCGTGAAGCAGTTAAAGCGGCCAAGGCGGCGGGACTAAAGGTGGCCAGTGACTTGCCATTTGGGAAAGGCGACTTGTCACTGCTGCGGCCGCTGCGCCGCATGGCCGAGCGCTATGGTAAAACGCCGCAGCAGGTCGTGATTCGCTGGCTGCTGCAGTCAGGCGTTTGGCCGTGGCTGCCCGCCACCACCACTGAGGCACTCACTGAGTGGGGCGCTGTGTTTGACTTTGAGCTCAGTTTTCACGACACGCAGGTGCTCGCCGCCCTTGATGGCCGGCCGATGGCGCCGCGTAAGCACAGGAGGCACTGACATGGAAGTGGTCATCGGCGTTGATATCGGCACCACCGCCACCAAGGTGGTTGCCTTTGATGCGGCTGGCCGCAGCGTGGCGCAGGCGAGCCGGACGTATCCGCTGCTGCAACCGGAACCAGGCGCGGCGGAGCTGAAGCCACAGGCCATTTTGGCGGCGGTGCAAGGCGGCCTCAAGGATGTGGCCGCGGGCTTGCCGGCCGGCAGTGTGGCCGGGCTCAGTTTTTCCGCGGCGATGCACAGCCTGCTGGCGCTCGACGCCCAGTTTCAGCCGCTGAGTCAGGTGATCACCTGGGCGGACCTCCGCGCGGCGCAGGCGGCCGCTCAGCTCAAGGCGCGGCCAGACGCGGATGCCCTGGTTGCCCGCACCGGGGTCCCGCTGCACCCGATGACGCCGCTGGCCAAGCTGATGCAGCTGCGCCAAAACCAGCCAGGGTTGATGGCGCAGGCGCGTTATTTTGGCGGCATCAAAAGCTGGGTGCTGCACCAGCTGTACGGGCAGTGGGTGGCCGATTACTCGCTGGCCAACGCCACCGGCCTGTTCAACATGAAAAAGCTGACCTGGGACGAGCAGGCCCTGAGCTTGGCCGGCATCACGGCTGCTCAGCTGCCAAGGCTGTGCGACACGGACACGCTGCTGCCTGAACTGACCGCTGCCAGTGCCCAGGCGCTTGGGCTGCCGCAGGCGACGCCGGGTATTATCGGCGCCTCTGATGGCACCCTGGCCAACATCGGGGTGAACGCACTGGCCCCAGGCGCCACGGCGGTGACCATCGGGACCTCTGGGGCGGTGCGCACGGTGATCGATTCACCGACTGTCGCGCCTTCCGGCAAACTGTTCACGTACTACCTGGCGCCTGGTCGCTGGGTCGTTGGCGGCCCGGTCAACAACGGCGGCATTGTGCTGCAATGGGCGGCGCACACGCTGCTGGGGCCAGACGCGACGGTTGAAGCGGCCATTACCTTGGCGCTCACGGCGCCGGCCGGGGCCCATGGGCTGATTTTTCTGCCGTATCTGGGCGGCGAGCGCGCGCCGCTGTGGGACGCCAACGCCCGCGGCAGTTTTGTCGGGCTGACGCGTCAGCACACCGAGGCCGACATGCTGCGGGCGGTGATGGAAGGAATCCTGTTCAACCTCAAGGCGGCCTTTGCCCTGATGGCACCGCTGGTCGGGACCGCGCCAGTGCTGCATGCCGCCGGCGGGTTTGCCAAAAGCCTGGCCTGGCGGCAGATGCTGGCCGATGTGTTCGATTGCCCGGTCGTCGTGCCCCAAAGCGTGCAAAGCTCGGCGCTGGGCGCGGCAGTGCTCGGCATGACCAGGCTGACCTGGCTGAGCGACCTCGATGAAGTTGCCGGCATGGTGCAGGCGGCGGGCCGCTATCAGCCCGGCGCCGCGGCGGCGACGTATCGCCGGCTCTGGCCGGTGTGGCAAGCGGTCGCAGCGGCCCTTGCTGGGACGTACAACGACCTGGCCGGTTTTGCGGCCGGCGCCGATATGGTATGATACCCAAAGTATTGGAGGTGCAACATGTACGAATCAAATAAACGCAGGCATGTCAGCCCGGCCGTTGCCGAGGTGTTCCCGCAGGAAGTCACCGATCAGCTCTTTGATGTGATCGCGCTGATGCACAAGGCCGACCAGCTGGTGACGGCGCCGGTCGCGTTCGCATTTTCCGATGACGCAACCGACTCGGAAATCTACGCGATGCTGATCCAGGGCAACCTGGCGCCGGCCCAAGAGTTCCCGCTGGATTACAGCGGCAACAAGGATTTTCTGGGCCACGGCTACATCCTGATCGCTAAGGACAATCCCAAGGCCATCTACATTGACTTCAGCAAGGCCAACAACTTAGACGAGGTCCAGTAAGCGGGGCGACCCGCTTTTTTCGTCGACTTTTCTGAAAATGGCCCCTTTTTCTGGCCAGCGGCGCCGCATTGGGGTAAAATAGAACCCGTTAATCGTAATCATTACTGTTACTCACCGGAGGAATTCCATGCCTGAACCCATTTTGACCGTCGAGCACCTCAAGTTCGGTTTTCGCGGCCGCCAGCTTTATCATGATCTCAGCTTCTCCCTTGCCGCCGGGTCGGTGACCAGCCTGATCGGCGCTAACGGGGTGGGCAAAACGACGCTGACCAAGCTGATCATGGGTCAGCTGACGCCCACCGCCGGGCGGATCATTAAGGCGCCGCAGCTGCGGCTGGGCTATGTGCCGCAGTTTCGCAACATCGACCCCGAGTACCCGCTGTCGCTGCGCAGTTTTGTTGCGCTGAATCAGATGGGCGGGCGCCTGCCGTGGCACAGCAAGCAGGAAAAAGCGGCAGTGACCGCGGTGCTGAAAGAAACCGGGCTGCTCGAGCGCCAGCACCAATCCCTGGGGATGGCCTCCGGCGGCGAAAAGCAGAAGGCCTACCTGGCGCAGGCGCTGCTCACGCGGCCGAATTTCCTGATCTTGGATGAGGCGACCGCCAGCCTGGACGTCAACACCAAAACCGAGCTGATGACGCTGGTCAATCAGCTGAATCAAAAGCACGGTTTGACGGTGCTGTTTGTCACGCACGACCTGGACCTGGCCAAAAGTTTCACCCAGCAGTACCTGCTGCTGACCCAGACGGGCTACGAAATGCGGCCGACTGCCGAGATGAATGAGGCCGCAATGCCCAAGGAACTGCGACCGACCCAGGAGGTACGCTGATGTTCGAATACGAATTTATGCAAAACGCCTTTCTGGCCAGCACCTTTATCGCTTTGACCACCGGCATCGTTGGCGTGTTCGTCACGGCACGCGGCATGTCGTTTCTGGCGCACACGCTGTCTGAAATTGGCTTTGCCGGCGCGGCGTTTGCGGTTCTGGTCGGGATCCCGCCGCTGGACGGGATGCTTTTGACCACGATCCTGTCTTCGCTTTCGGTTGGCCGCCTGGCGGTGCGGCCCGGCCGGCGCGAGGCGTCGATCAGCGCGATTTCCAGCCTGTTCATCGGCCTGGGCATCCTGTTTTTGGCCCTGTCGAGCAAAAGCTCCAGCTACGCAACCACCATCTTGTTCGGCTCGATCATCGGCATTTCCCGTGCCGACGTTTGGCAGCTGGTCGCTTTGGCGGTGGGGGTGCTGCTGACGATGACCATTGGCTACCGCGGGCTGGCTTTTGACTCGTTTGATCCGGTCGGCGCGCAGGCTCAGGGGCTGCGGCGCAACCTGCTCAGCATCTATTTTCTTTTGATCTTGGCAATTTCAGTGTCGATCGGCGCCCAAATTGTCGGCTCCATGCTGGTGTTCATCCTGCTGACGCTGCCGTCTGCGGTGGCGCAGTACCTCGGCAACACGCTGCCGCAAATGATTGCCATTTCGGTGGGCACGGCGCTGGTCGGGGTGTGGCTCGGGCTGTTTCTCGGGTATGTCACCAATTGGCCGGTCACCTTCTTCATTGCGGTCATTGAGTGCGCGTTTTACCTGGTGGCCCTGACGATTCGCAATCGCCGCGAGCGGTGAGAATGAAAACGGTTTGCTCAGTTGCTTAATTTTTTGTTTAATCACGCCTGCGAGGGCGTTTTTTTAACCGGATTTTTCCTTTTCTGCCAAAAATCGAGTAAACTGATAGCAAGTATTGCTAATTGGAGGCAGCCATGGACAGACGAGATGCTCGCAGCCATCAGCGCCGTCACCCGCTCGGCAAGATTGTCGTCTTGCTGATCCTGACGGTCGCGTTTCTGGCTGGCGGTTACGCCTTGCGCCTGTATGCGCAAACGAAGACCGCGCTGGATACCACGTACGATAACCAAACCGTCAAAAAGGCACAGGTCGATCTCAGCAAGCAAAAGCCGTTTTCTGTGCTGCTGCTCGGCACTGACACCGGCGGCCTTGGGCGCTCTGACAAGGGCCGCACCGACACCATGATCTTGGTCACCGTCAATCCGCAGCAGAAGCGCACGACGATGATCTCGGTGCCGCGCGACACGATGACCCACGTGGCGTCCAGCGATTACACCGGCGTCACCAAAATCAACTCCGCCTATACGTACGGCGGGACGGCGATGGCCGTGTCAGCGGTCAAGGACCTGATCAACGTGCCGATCAACTACTACGCACTGGTTAACCTTGACGGGCTGGAGAAGATCGTCGATGCGGTTGGCGGGGTGGACGTGAACGTCGCATTTTCCTGGACTGATCCGCACGTCGGCAGCTATCAGTTCACCAAGGGGCCGATGCACCTGGACGGCAAAGAGGCGCTGGCTTACGCCCGGATGCGCCACGAGGACCCCGAAGGCGACTACGGCCGGCAGAAGCGCCAGCAGGAAGTGATCGTGCAGGTAGTCAAAAAGGTCCTGTCGACCAAGACACTGTCCAGTTACTCGAGTCTGATGAAGACCCTCTCTTCCGACTTGCGGACCAACCTGAGCTTTGACGAGCTGGTCACCCTGGCGACCAATTACCGCGGCGCGTTCACCAACGTGAAAAAGGAGTCGTTGCAAGGCGATGGCGTCTACATTGGCGATGCGGCGTACCAGGTGCCAAGCACCAAGGAGCTGCAGCGGGTGTCTGACCTGGGCCGCGCGGAGCTGGGCTTGGCCAAGACGACGCTCGACAACTACAACACCAAGCAAAACGAGGCAAACACCAACGCCGGCTTTGACTGGAACAATGGCAACAACCCGTACTACCACGTTTATCAATACATTAAGTAACCTTGTTTGGGCGCCGGGCAATCGGCGCCTTTTTTGGCGGCCAGCGTGTATGCAAAAAGCCCACCGCGGCAAGCGGTGGGCTTAGGTGTGACTTAGATGATAGTAACGATGGCGGACAGGACCCCAGCTGAAGGAATCTGGCTGTTTGGCATCGCGACGTCGATTTGGTGAGGGTTGCCAGCGGCAAAACCACCGGTATCGTTAACGACGCGGATCAGGGTCTGGCCGTTTGACAGCTGGATCTTGACGCGTGAGCCGCGCGGCAGCACGGACAGGTTTGCGGCAATGCCGCCGTAGCCCATGCTTGAGCCCAAGACCGCCGGATCGTAGAAGGTCACTTTGAACGTGCCCTTGCTTGCGCCGGTCGCGGTACTAGCGGCGCTGGTGGTGGTAGTGCGCGTTGCGGCCTGAGCAGCTTTGGCAGCCGCATCGGCTTTTGCCTTAGCGGCAGCGTCGGCCTTGGCTTTGGCGTCCGCTGCGGCCTTAGCCTTGGCGGCGTCTTCCGCGCGCTGTTTCATCATGGCGTCAAACTCGGCGTTGTCGCCTGGCTTGATCGGGCTGATCGCGCTCGGTGCGGCAATCAGCTTGTTAATATTCACGACTTTAGCGGCAGTTTGAGTGGCCGCTGGGGTGACCCCGGACGCCTGCGCCTGGCGGTTTGCGGCATCGTCAGTCGAAATCGCTTCGACCGGCTGCGTGCTGGTGTAAATCGCGAAGACGGCGGCAAGTGCGGTTAAGGCGCCAATCCCGAAAATTGATGAATGTTTGATTTTGATAAAACTCACTCCTATTTGATTGAAAATTGACGATTCCCCCGAATACACTGAGCAGTATATCGAGCACGCGTGTCAGTCAAGTGCCAGTCAGTTTACAAAAGCAACTGTTTCTGTCACACTGTCATGTGCCCGTAATAAACTAGCCGTGAAATTTTGGTGTAATCGCATTCTTGACGAATAATGGGCAGTCAATGAGAAAAATTCCCTGTTTTTGGCGGTCACTCACCACCTTGGCGAATATAGATTGCAAAATATGGGTAGCGGCCATACCGCCGGACTGTAGCGTATAATGGGAATAATCATGGAAAGGGGGCGGTCTTGTGACGATGTACCGCGAGAAACGCTTTGAAGAGATCAAGCGGCTGCTGACGGAACGCAAGGAACTCAGCATTGAAGACATCATGCAGGCCGTCGGGGTCTCGCGGGATACGGCGCGGCGAGACGTGGTCGCGCTCGCGGCCAGTGGCGCAGGCCGCCGCACCCGCGGGGGAATCGTGTCTTTGACATTCGGCCACACGGTGCCCAGCTACTCGGAGCGCCTCAAGCTCTTTTCAAAGGAAAAAACCGCGATGGCCAGGCAGGCACTGAGCCTGATCAAGCCCGGCGGCGTGTACTTCATCGATGATTCAACGACGCTGCTCAAGCTGTCGCAAAGCATTGATGTGCCGGTCACCATTTACACGCACTCGCTCGACAACGCGATCGCGCTGGCCGTCAAAAGCGACGTGACGCTGCGGGTGCTTGGCGGCAAGCTGAATCACCACGGCCGGTTCTTCTTCCAGCCTGAAAACCTGACGACGCTTGGCCGCATTGCCTTTGATGCCGCCTTTATCGGCGCGACCGCGATGAGTGCGGCCGGGGTGTACTTCCCGTACGCGGACGACGCGGACGTCAAGGCGACACTGGCCCAGGCCGCGCGGCAGGTGATCGTGGTGTCGGAGACCCAGAAGTTTCAGATTCAGGCCCCGTACCGCGGTTTCCCGCTAGCCGCTGTCGATGTGCTGATCACTGAGCGGGCCTTGACTAAACAGGAGCGCGGCTGGTTCGCCGGCCAGACCCAGTTCATGGTGGCCGGCCAGTGAGCAGCCAGGCTGGCATTTGGCCGGTTGTTTGTGCGATACTGCATGCAGCTTTTAGAAAAGAAATGGTGGTGGCGTTTTGCCCAGTCCGTTAGTGTCGGTGGTCGTGCCGATCTACAATCTCGCCCCGTACTTGATGCGCGGTGTGAACAGCTTAATCAACCAGACCTACCGCAATCTGCAGGTGCTCTTGGTCGACGATCATTCTACGGATGACTCGGCGGCGCTGATCGCGCAGGCGGCCCAGACGGATTCGCGGATCGAACCGATTTATCTGCCTGAAAACCGTGGTGTGTCCGCCGCCCGCAACGCGGGGCTGGCGCAGGCCCGCGGCCTATACGTGGCCTTTATGGACGGTGACGACTGGCTAGCACCGGGGCTGATTGACCGGTTTGCGGCGGCGCTTGAGGAAGGCCCGTACGACATTTTGGTCAGTCCCTTTTACGTGGATGACCCGGCGTCCAAGCCGGTGCCAAAGCGCCTGTTGCGCTCGAAAGTGCTGTCGCGCCGCCAGTTTCTCAGCGGCATGCTGGCCCCGGTCGGCTATTTGCGGGGCTACTTATGGAATAAGTTTTACCGGCGCAGCGTGATCGAGTCAGCGCACCTGCAGTTTGACGAGCAGGTGGCGCTGATGGAAGACGAGCTGTTCAACGCGCAGTATGCGCTTGCCGCCAGCCGGTTTTACTACCTTGGCGAGCCCGGCTATCACCACGTGGTGCGGGCCGATTCGACTACCCAGTCGCTGAGTGTGCTGGCGGCTTTGCCCAAGCAGTTGACCGCGCTGTGGCAGATTGGCGCGCTGATCCGAACCAGTTATCAAACCGGGGCCGTGCCGGAAGAGCCGGTGCGCTCGGAGCGTTAGGAGGAACACTATGCAGTCAATGACTCATCGCGAAATCAAACATCAGGCCAAGGCGCGACTCAAGCAGCCGGGGATGTACCGCTCGCTGATGCTCGCCAACCTGCTGCCGTGGCTGATCGTGCTGGCGTTCACCGCCTGGGCCTTTTTGACGGTGTGGCAGATCATGCAAAACTACGGCTTGGCCAACATTGCGGCTAATCCCGATAACTTCAGCGATTACTTATCCGGCACCAATACCTTGTCGGATCAGACGCTGCTTCAGTCGGTGGTGATGCTGTGGTTCACCCAGGGCATCGCCTTTACGGCACTGGACGTGATGCGCGGCAAGGTCTCGCACGTGTCGCCGCTGGGAGCGCTGCTTAAGACGTTCAACAGCCGGTACTTCTTCGGGCTGCTGTCGGTCATGGCGCTGACCTGGGTTGCCAAGAGCCTGGGCTTTTTCCTGCTGATAATTCCTGGCATCCTCGCCATGTACGGCCTGTCGATGAGCTACTACCGCTACTACGACGGCCGGCAGGAAGAAGGAGACGGTCGGCCCTACAGCAGCACGACTGCGGTGCTGGATTCCTGGCGCCTGATGCGCGGGCGCAAGCTCAACTACTTTGGCCTGCAGCTCAGTTTGCTGGGCTGGCAGCTGCTCAAGCTGGTGACGCTGCACGTGTTTGATTTTCTGATCAATCCGTACCTGCAGCTGGTCGACGCGGGCTTTTACGCCAATGCTCGGCTGGAATACGAAGTGCAGCGGCAGATGATGCCGTAACGCAAAAGCGCCGGGGGCTCAGCTCCCGGCGCTTTTGCGTAAAAAAACCGGCCCTCCTGCAGGGACCGGTCTGACTTAAAAGATTTTCATTTGGTTGAGCGGCCAGTAGCGCCAGACCACCACGGATTGCACCTTGTTCTTCTTGACAAAGCCGAACGAGCGGCTGTCTTTGGAGATCAGGCGGTTGTCACCCATGACGAAGTAGGAATCCTTGGGCACCGTCTCGCTTTTGGTGGAAGGCCAAGTGGCGATGTTGAAATTAATGGTGAAGTTGATGCTGTTTGGATCCAACCCCTGCTTGCTGGCGTAAGCCGCGATTTCTTTTTTGGCAAAGGCGCGGTCCAGGTAGGGTTCGTTGGTCTTCTTCCCATTAAGATACAAGACGTTATTTTTGAAGCTGATGGTGTCGCCAGGCATGCCGATGACGCGCTTGATGTACAAGGCGCCAGGGTCGTCGGGGGCATCGATCACGACGATGTCGTCGCGCTTGACCTGCTTGTGGCGCAGGGAGTACAGCCGGTCGCCGTTTTCCAGCGTGGTCTGCATCGAAGGACCCGAGACGATATCCTTGCTGACCACAAATTTGACCAGCAGTTGCACCGCCACGACCACAACGACGAGCATGACCACAAACTCGATGAGGGTTCGGCCCCACCCGCTATTTTTTTCTTTCAAAATGACACCTTCCCGCAGCAATTTCATCTAGCATACCACACGAGAAAAACAAAATGAAAGGCTGAGGGCAGGTGAACCAGCTATCAATAGTAGAAAGTTTCGCGACCGCGAGTGCACTTGTTTTGAAAAGGGCCCCTGATTGTGCTAGCATTAATCGAGTCGTTTTCAGAAAAAATTAAAAGGAGGGCTCACGGTGAGCGTCTTAACAGTAACAGGCTTAAGCCAGCGGTTCTTAGACAAACAGTTATATCAAGATGCCAGTTTTCAGGTGAATGAAGCAGATCACCTGGGGGTCGTCGGCCAAAACGGGGTTGGCAAAAGCACGCTGATCAAGATCCTCACCGGCAGTCTTGAGCCCGACGCGGGCACCATTGTGTGGAAAAAGCACCTCAACGTCGGTTACCTCGATCAGTACGTCAACTTGAAGCCCGGTCAGACCATCATGGAATTCCTGCGCACGGCGTTTGCGGCGCTTTACGCCAAGGAAGCTAAGATGAACGAGATCTACGCCGATTACGCGGCCGCCCCTGACGATGAGTTGCTTGAAAAAGCCGGCACGTTTCAGCAGGAGCTGGAAGCCAACGAGTTTTACGACCTCGACACGAAGATCGAAACGGTCGCGACCGGGCTGGGTCTGGATGCCATCGGGCTCGATCACCCGGTCGACGCACTGTCCGGTGGTCAGCGGTCCAAAATCATTTTGGCCAAGCTGCTGCTGGAAAAGCCCGACATGCTGCTGCTCGATGAACCGACGAACTACCTGGACGTCAGCCACGTCGAATGGCTGACCGGCTGGCTGCAGGAGTTCGAAGGGGCCTTCATTGTCATCTCGCATGACTTTGACTTCTTGGAACAGGTGACGAACGCCATTCTCGACATTGAGTTTGGCACGATCACCAAGTACACGGGGTCGCTGCACCAGGCCATGCGCCAAAAAGAGGCCGACCACGAGACTTACATGAAGGCTTACGAAAAGCAACAGGCAGAGATCAAGAAGCAGGAAGCCTTTATTCGTAAGTTCAAGGCTGGCACCCGGTCGACGATGGCCAAAAGCCGCGAGAAGCAGCTGGCCCGCATGACCAAGCTGACCCCTCCGGGCAACCGCGCGCAGGCGCACCTGGTTTTTCCTTATCAGGACGTACAAAGCCAGATCCTGGTCGATGTCAACGACCTGGTTGTCGGTTACGACCAGCCGTTGTTGGCCCCGATTAACTTCACGGTGGCCAAAGACGAGGTCATCGCGCTGGAAGGCTTCAACGGGATCGGCAAAACGACTTTGCTGCGGACAATTTTGGGTGAGTTGAAGGCCATCAGCGGCAACGTTGAATACGCCGATAACGTGAAGTTTGCCTACTTTGAACAGGAGCTGAACTGGGCGATTCCCAAGCAGACCCCGCTGCAGTTTCTGCTGAACAAGTATCCGGCTTTGAGCCAGCGGCCGCTTCGTCAGGTGATGGCGCGCACGGCGCTGACCCGCGAGGAAATGGATAAGCCGCTGCAGATGCTGTCCGGGGGCGAGCAGAGCAAGGTCAAGCTTGCCGACCTGATGCTGCAGCCCAGCAATGTCTTAGTGATGGACGAACCGACCAATCACTTGGATGAGGATACGAAAAACGCGCTGGCGGCAGCCTTGCAGGCATACCCCGGCGCGATCCTGATGGTTTCGCATGAAACTGGCTTTTACGATGACAGCTGGGTCGACACGACCATCAACATCGAGAACTTACGGGCAAAGTAATTTGACTGGCCGCCGCTGTGCGGCCTTTTTTAGTGGCCAGCGGGGATGATCATGACCTGGTACGTGTAGTCCCGGGTGATGGTCTGCATTTGGTTGGCGTTTGCAGTGCCGGTAACCTTTTCGGCGAGCTGGTTGGCTTCGCGCACGGAAAAGGGCTGATCGAAGTTGGTTAAAAGATTGCTGACGCTGGCCTGGTCGGGTAGCGTGTAGTGAAAGTCGTGAGTGTGGTAGGAAATGTGGTTGGTCGTCAGGTAATCGCTGACGTTCATCGCGCGGGCCGGATCGGCCTGAGGCGACGTGGGCGTCGGCGTGTTCAGTGCGTCAGCCATTTTAGTCAGCAGGGAGCTTGCCGCCTGGGTTTGCAGGTTCAACACCAAGGCACGGCGCCCGAACGCCCTCAGTTTGGGCAAGTCGGCAGGGGTCAAAGTCGGCAGCTGGCTGACAAAGGCCAGATCTGCCCGGGGCTTTGCGGGCAGTGTGTGCCAGTCTGCTGAGGTGAGGCGATAGTTGGTCTGATCATGGGCGGTGAGCCACTGGTCCGCCAGCTTGAGCATGTTCTCTGCCCAGTCAATCAGCTCCACTGACTGCGCGGCCTGGGTCAGCGGCAGGGCGTAACGGCCGGTCCCCGCAGCGACGTCGACGACAGTCAGGGTTTTAAGCGGCAAGCGTTGGGCGAGGTACTGCACCACGTCGATTTCGATGGGCAGGCGCGACTCTTGCTGCACAGTCGCGTAGGTTTGGGCGAAGTCATTCCATTCTTCCTGACTGGTCATTAAACTGCCTTCCTTCGGATATAAGTTGCCTCCATCTTATCAAATTTTCATACTTAGCCGGTTATTTCGAGAAATTTTCAATTCTCGTTGACACGAGTTGACCTGGTTGGTATGATACTAAAGTTGTCGCAAGGCAGTCATGCGTTGCGACAAGCCACTAAAAACTTTTTGTTGACAGTGGCTGCCCAAGTAGGTATACTGAATTAGTTGCCTCAAGGGCAAGGTAGTCCTTTGAAAACTGAACAAAGTTTCGTAAATGTGATAGGGCTTTTCAATGAAAGTTGAAAAGAATTAATTAACATGAGCGAAGTCAATTCGCAATAAACAACAAATCGAGCTATTCAAATAACTCA